>NZ_JBFTQL010000026.1:0-58158 GCF_056398985.1 Microbacterium sp. 01T413_2 | reverse complement strand
TTCCGCAACGCGCTCCACGACCCGCTTCGCCCGATGCGGGGTCTCACCCTCGCAGGCCGCGACGGCCGCCCGCTCGAACTCGGCACGCACCTGATCGTCCAGGCGCGCCCCGGCGTCTTGGATGAGCCGCACGTGCGCGGCGTTGATCCTCGCGTCCGTGAACGCCTGCATCGTGGCGGGAAACTTCGTCATCAGCTCCGCGGCGCGCACCATCCGCCCCTGCACGACCCGGTCCGACACATGCAGCACCGCCGCCAGCTCCGCGGCCACGCTGCGCGCGGCGAGATCCACCGACTCACCCCGCACCCAGGACGCACCGTCCGCGGCGGCGAGGTCCTCCGCGAGCCGCTGGGCGACCGCGAGGTGCACATCCTTCAACGCCTGCAGGCGGATGATCGTCGCCTCGGTCGTCTGCAGCCCGTCCACGAGCGCGGCCAGCACGAGCACCGGATCCACCGGGTCCACCCCGGGATCCAGAACCGTGCTGGTCGAGCTCGTCATACCCCCATTCAACCCGGGGGCACCGACATTCCAGGCTCGAAAAGAGCCAGATCAGATCTGGAAAAGATCACAAACGGGTCACGGAATCCGATGGTCACATCCTGGGGTCCGAGCGCCCTGAGCGTCTCGCGAACGATGCTCACGGCGTGGCCTTCGACGATCGCGACGCGGCTATCGATCCACCGCCGCCTGTGCTGCGGGGACTCACCCTAGGCTTGGTCCGTGGCGGAACCGATGATCCAGGGCAGCACGGCGCATGAGATCGCCGATTCGATCCGCGCCCAGATCGGATCCGGCGTGCTCGCCGTGGGGGAGGGGCTGCCCACCGTGCGCGCCCTCGCCGACCGCCTCGGAGTAAACCGCAACACGGTCGCCGCCGCCTACCGTGCGCTCGCCCGGGCCGGCGCCGTGGAGAGCCGCGGTCGCGGCGGCACCGTGGTCGCGGGGCCCGTGCGCACGGAGGAGGAGGGCTTCGCGGCGGAGACGGTGCTGCGTGACCTCGGCAGCGGCAACCCGGATCCGGATCTGCTGCCCCTTCCGGTGCTCGCCGAGGTCGACCTGCGCACGCCGGCGCTCTACGGCGACGCGCTCATCGACGAGGGGCTGCGCACCTGGGCGACGCGGTGGCTGGCGGAGGCGCAGCCGCGCGGCGCGGAACTGTCCGTGACCTCGGGCGCGGTCGACGCACTGGAGCGTCTCCTCGTGGCATCGCTCGCCCATGGCGACGTGGTCGGACTCGAGGACCCGTGCTTCCTTTCCAGCATCAACGTGGTCCGACTCGGCGGATACCGCCCGGTCGGCATCCCCCTCGATGAGGAGGGCATCACGGTCGCGGGGCTGCAGGCGGCGATCGATGCAGGTGCCCGCACGGTGGTGTGCACGCCTCGGGCGCACAATCCCACGGGCATCAGCCTGAGCTCGGAGAGGGCGGCCGAGCTCCGCGCGGTGTTCGCGGAGGCGCCGCACGTGCTCATCATCGAGGACGATCACTACTCCCTGCTCTCGCGACGGCCCTACCACTCCGTGATCCCCGAGGGGCATCCGCGCTGGGCGCTGGTGCGGTCGATGTCGAAGTTCCTCGGTCCGGATCTGCGCCTCGCGCTGCTCGCGTCGGATCCGGACACTGCGGCTCAACTGCGCACTCGGCTCTCGCCCGGCAAGACCTGGGTGAGCCGGATTCTGCAGCGGGTCGCCGTCGGCATGCTCGATCATCCGGACACACCGGCAGCGCTCGAGCGCGCCGGAGCGCACTACGCCGAGCGCGGCGATGCCCTACGCGCGCTGCTGCGTGAGCGCGGCATCACTGTGCGCGGCGACGACGGTCTGAACGTCTGGGTGGAGTGCGGCGTCGACGGCCGCGCCGTGTCCGAGGCGATGATGCGCCGCGGCTGGCTGGTGCGCACAGGCGGCGGATTCCTGCTCGAGCCGGACGAGGCCTCGCCGCAGATCCGGCTCACCGCGCACACCCTCGGCGACGCCGAGCTGCGCACCCTCGCCGACGACCTGCAGGCCGCGATCGCCGACGCGCGCCGGCGCTGAGGGATCCGGGCGCCATAACCGCCGCCGCTAGGATTCCTGCGTGGCTAACCGCAAGACCAAGAAGACCGCACCCGCGTCCGCTCGCCCCGTGACGCGCGCCCGCTCCGGCAACCCCGCGAAGCGCCCGGTCGAGCAGCTGCCGCCGGTCACCCTGGGCGACTGGATCGGCGCCGCCCGTCCGCGCACCCTGCCCCTGGCGATCGCTCCGGTGCTGGTCGGCACGGGGGCCGCGCGGCTGGGGGATCCGCAGTTCCACTGGGTGATCGCGCTCGCGTGCCTCGCGGTCGCCGTGTGCCTGCAGATCGGCGTGAACTTCACGAACGACTACAGCGACGGCGTGCGCGGGACCGACGCGCACCGAGTCGGCCCCGCACGCCTCACCGCCTCGGGCCGGGTGGGCGCCAAGAGCGTGCYGTATACCGGACTCGCGTTCTTCGCGCTCGCGGCGATCGCGGGCCTCGGCATCACGATCCGCACCCAGCAGTGGTGGCTGATCGCGGTCGGCGCGGTGTGCATCGTCGCCGCCTGGTTCTACACCGGCGGCAAGCGCCCCTACGGCTACAACGCGCTCGGCGAGGTCTTCGTCTTCGTGTTCTTCGGGCTGGTGGCGACGCTGGGCACGACTTGGGTGCAGTCGCTGAAGCTGCCGCAGGAGGCCTGGATCGGGGCCGTCGCGGTGGGGCTCTTCGCGTGCGCGGTGCTGCTGGCCAACAACCTGCGCGACATCGACCAGGACCGCGTGGTCGGCAAGCGCACGCTGACCGTCCTGATCGGCAAGCGGGCCACGCAGGTCGTGTACACGCTGTTCGTGATCCTGCCGTTCCTCGCCCTCGTGCTGCTCGCCCTGTTCTACCCGGTCGCCTGGGTSGGGCTGCTSGCRCTGCTSGCGTTCCTGCCGGCGCTCGTGATCGTSTGGGCGTACCGGGAGCCCAGGGAGCTCGTGGTAGCCCTGGCGCTCACCTCGCTCGGCACGCTCGCCTATGCCGGAGCGCTGTTCTGGGCGTTCATCTCGCCCACCGTATGAGCGGATCCGGATCCGCTCGGGTGAGCGCCGTCCCGCGCCCGCCCACCGTGTGCATAGGGTCTTTTCGTAGGATTCGGAGCATGCCTCTGAGTTCGTCGCGCCCGTCCGCGCCCACCGGCTCACTCGGTGATGCCGCTCTCGGAGACCGATCGGTGGCACGCTCATCCCGACGTTCGCGCCTTGTCCAGACCACGGCTGCCGTCCTCGGCGTCGCGCTCGCGGCCGGTCTCGCGGCCTGCTCGAGCGATCCCGTGGCCGATCAGTACCGCAACGGCGACAACAAGGGCTACATCGGCTCCGACGGCATGCGCGTCGAGGAGATCAAGCCGGCCGACCGCAGCAAGCCGGTCGCGTTCGCGGGCACTCTCGAGAGCGGTAAGAAGTTCAGCAGCACCGAGATCGCGGGCGATGTCACGGTCGTGAACTTCTGGTACGCCGCGTGCGGCCCCTGCCGCGTCGAGGCGAACGACCTCCAGTCGGTCTGGCAGAAGTTCGACGGCAAGGGCGTCTCGTTCGTCGGCGTGAACACCTACGACCAGGCCGGCACTGCCACGGCGTTCAACGACAAGTACGGTGTCACCTACCCGAGCATCATCGATGTGAACACGGGCGACGCGAAGCTCGCCTTCGCCGAGGTCACCTCGATCCAGGCGACGCCCACCACGCTCGTGCTCSACAAGCAGGGCCGCGTCGCGGCGCGCGTGATCGGCCCGATCGGATCCGCCTCGATCCTGGAGACGCTCGTCCAGGACGCACTGGACGAGAAGGCATGAGCGTGCGCGCACCTCGCACGTCTGTCGTCCCGGTGAGGCCGATGCCGGCGGCTTCCGTCCCGGCGACTCCCGCCCCGCGGAGGTCGCGGGCGTGAACATCGACGCGATCGTCGGATCCGGCGCCCTCTGGGCGGCCCTTCCGGTCGCCATGCTCGCAGGGCTCCTGTCCTTCCTCTCGCCCTGCGTSCTSCCGCTSGTGCCCGGMTACCTCGGGTTCGTCGGCGGTGCGGTCGGCGGATCCGCGCCCCAGCAGGACGGAACCACGAAGGCGCCCACGCGTCGCCAGATGGTGCTCGGGGTGCTGCTGTTCATCCTCGGCTTCACGGTGGTCTTCATCCTCATGGCGGTCGTCGGCGGCACGGCGGGCGTGTTCCTGCTGCKCTGGGGCGACCTGATCACCCGSATCCTCGGCGCGGTCATCATCGTCATGGGCCTCGTCTTCATCGGCGTCTTCGGCTTCGCCCAGCGCACCGTGCGGATGAACGTGTCCGGCCGCGCGGGGCTCATCGGCGCCCCGCTGCTCGGCATCGCGCTGGGCATCGGCTGGAGCCCGTGCCTGAGCCCGACGCTCTCGGCGATCGTCGCGCTGTCGGTCAACGTCGGCGATGTGAGCCGCGCAGTGTGGCTCGGCGTCGCGTACTCGCTGGGGCTCGGGATCCCGTTCCTGCTCGTCGCGCTGGGCTTCGGCTGGGCTACGCGCTCGCTCTCGTTCCTGCGCCGCCACGTGCGCGTCGTCAACATCGTCGGGGGCGCACTGCTCATCGTGCTGGGACTGCTGATGGTGACCGGCGTCTGGAAGGCGATCATGTCGAGCATCGGGGCGGTGGTCGGCAGTGTCGAACTCCCGCTCTGACTCCTCGTCGACCGTGCTTCGACAGGCTCAGCAACCGTGCGACCGCGCCGAGGCGGCCGCGACCACGACCGTTCGAGCCCTTCGACAGGCTCAGGAACCAAGCCGCAGGGATCGAGAATGAACAAGGACAGCTCGAAGAAGGACGCGGGCGCTGATCGTTCGACCGACCCGCTGCGCCCGAGCGACCACATCGACGGCGACGGMGAYTCYCGKGGSGACGGCGTCGACTCCCCGAAGCTGAACGTCGTCGGCTGGCTGCGCTGGGGCTGGCGGCAGCTGACCAGCATGCGCACCGCGCTCGTGCTGCTGCTGATCCTCGCGATCGCCGCGATCCCGGGCTCGATCTTCCCGCAGCGGATGGCGGATCCGAACGGCGTCACGCAGTGGAAGGCCGATCATCCGGATCTGTTCCCGATCCTGGACGGCATGCAGCTGTTCGACGTCTACCTGTCGGCATGGTTCTCGGCCATCTACCTGCTGCTGTTCCTGTCGCTGGTCGGCTGCGTGATCCCGCGCATCAAGCACCACCTCAAGGCGCTGCGCGCGCGCCCGCCGCGCACCCCCGTTCGGCTGGCCCGCCTCGACGATCACCGCGTCCTCGAGCGCGCGGTCGCCGGCGATGCTTCGACAGGCTCAGCACAGGCGCGGGCCGCGGCCGAGCAGAGCATCGCGATCGCGGAGAAGCAGCTGCGCGCCCTGCGCTACCGCGTGGAGCGCTACGACGACAAGCGCGGTTTCTCGGTGTCGGCCGAGCGCGGGTACGCCCGCGAGACCGGCAACCTGCTGTTCCACCTCGCCCTGCTCGGGGTGCTGGTCTCGGTCGGCATCGGCGGCAGCTTCGCCTACACCGGTCAGCGCGTGGTCGTGCAGGGCACGAGCTTCGTGAACACSCTGCTGGACTACTCCTCGATGAACCGCGGCCGCTTCGTCTCCGACGATGCGCTCGCGCCCTACCGGATGACGCTGGACTCCTTCGACGTCACCTACCAGCCCTTCGAGCAGGGCAAGTCGTCGTCGGGCCAGGCCGGAAACTTCGCCGCGAACGTCACCGTCTCCGAGCCCGGACAGGATCCGTACAAGGCCGACGTTAAGGTGAACCACCCGCTCGGCATCGCGGGAGACCGGGTCTACCTGCTCGGCAACGGCTACGCCCCGACCATCACGGTGCACGACGCCAAGGGCGACGTCGTCTTCCACGACTCCGTGCCGTTCCTGCCGCAGAACAACAGCACGATGATGTCGATCGGCATCGTCAAGGTCGCCGATGGTCTGCCCCAGCAGCTCGGCCTGCAGGGCTTCTTCTACCCGACCTCGGCGAAGCTGACCTCCGGCGCGCTCACCTCGGTATACCCGGCCCTGGTGAACCCCACGCTGACGCTGAACGTGTTCGCCGGCGACCTCGGCATCGACGACGGGACTCCGCGCTCGGTGTACGTGCTGGACACGGGCTCGATGACGCAGCTCACCGGCGGCAAGACCGGGGTGAAGTCGATCGAGCTCGCCCCGGGCGAGACCACCGCGCTGCCGAACGGTATGGGCACCATCACGTTCGACAACGAGGCCCCCAAGGACGCGAAGGACTACACGCAGTCCGTCAAGCGCTACGTCTCGCTGCAGATCCACCACGACCCCTCCGAGCAGTGGGTGCTGGTGTTCGCCGCGCTCGCACTGGTCGGACTCGTGCTGGCGCTGTTCGTGCCGCGCCGCCGCATGTGGGTCAAGGCGACCGTGGTCGACGGCCCGGGCGGAGCGAAGACAGTCCGCCTCGAGTACGCCGGCCTCGCACGCGGTGAGGATCCGACCCTCGCCGCCGCCGTCGAGGACCTGCGCGACGGACATGCCCGCCTTCTCGACGCCGACGGCATGACCGCAGCGGTTCCCGAGGAGGGGCCGATTCCTGATGCGGATCCGGTTCCCGGTACGGATCCGGCTGCAGCGGACGTTCCCGACGCCGCCACCCTCGACGAACCAGAGCCCGATGACAGCGGAAATCCGCGGAAGTAGGCTGACAGCATGAACTTCGACTCCCTGTCGATCCTGACGATCTGGACGGCGGTGGCGATCTACGCCGCCGCGTTCATCGCCTACGCGTTCGACCTCGCCAAGCGCTCGCAGCTCGCCGCCGACGCCAAGGCCGTCGTGCCGGAGCGCGAACTGGTCGGGGCGACGGTGGGCGCATCGGCGTCCTCACCGGCACGCACCGCGGGCTCCGCCGGGGCGGGAGCAGGGCCGACCGCCCCGCAGCGCTTCGTCATGGCGCGGATCGGCACGGCGCTGACCACGCTCGGCTTCCTGTTCCACCTCGCCGGCGTGGTGCTGCGCGGCATCGCCGCAGGCCGGGTGCCGTGGTCGAACATGTACGAGTTCTCCATGACGGGGACGCTGCTGATCATCGCGGTGTACGTCGGGGTGAACATCTGGTTCGACCTGAAGTACCTCGGCACCTTCATCGTGGGCCTGGTCGTCGTGCTGCTCGGCGGCGCCGCCACCGGCTTCTACGTCGAGGTCGTGCCGCTCGCGGATCCGCTGAAGAGCGTGTGGCTGGTGATCCACGTGTTCGTGGCGTCGCTGGGCACCGCGTTCTTCGCGCTCGCCTTCGCGCTCAGCGTGTTCCAGCTCATGCAGGCGCGCCGCGAGGCGAAGATCCTCGCGGACGCGCCGAAGGCGGGGCCGCGCTTCCTCGCGACCCTGCCCTCCTCGGAACGGCTGGAGGGCCTCGCGTACCGGTTCGCGACCGTGGGCTTCATCTTCTGGACGTTCACCCTCATCGCGGGATCCATCTGGGCCAACGACGCCTGGGGCCGCTACTGGGGCTTCGACACCAAGGAGACCTGGACGTTCATCATCTGGGTGCTCTACGCGGGCTACATCCACGCCCGCGCGACGCGGGGCTGGCGCGGATCCCGTTCGGCGTGGCTGTCGATCGTCGGCTTCGCCGCGGTGCTGTTCAACTTCACCATCGTGAACCTGTTCTTCAAGGGTCTGCACGTCTACTCGGGCCTGAGCTGAGCGCGTCGTCCCAGGGGGCCCTGCGGTGACCGCGCGGCGGGCCTGGCTGCGGCCCGGCGCGCTGGCCGTCATCGCCCTGGCCCTGATCGCCACGGGAGTCGTCGTCAGCGGACTCCTGCCTCTCGCGGACGCGGGCTCGCTGGCCGGGCGCACGGCTCCGGTGCTCGGCTTCGTGATCGCGATCACGATCGTCGCCGAGCTCGCGCGTGATGCCGCCGTGTTCGACGTGATCGCGCAGCACCTGGCCCGATGGGGGCGCGGCCGGGTGATCGCGCTCTGGGGCGCTGTGATCCTGCTCGCGGTGATCAGCACGATCTTCCTCTCTCTCGACACGACCGCGGTGATCGTCACACCCGTCGTCGTGCTCCTCGCGCAGGGCGTGGGGGTCTCGCCGCTGCCGTTCGCGCTCGCGACGGTCTGGCTCGCCAACACGGCCTCGCTGCTGCTGCCGGTGTCGAACCTGACGAACCTGCTCGCCGCGCCGACCATGGGCTCGGATCCGCTCGCCTTCCTCGCGCTGAGCTGGGCACCCGCGCTCGCCGGCGTGCTCGTGCCGGTCGTGATCCTCACCCTCGCGCACCGGCGCACGCTCTTCGGCCGGTACTCGGCGCCTGTGCGGGCTGAGCCCGCCGACCGGGTGCTGTTCGTCGTCTCAGCCGTGGTGCTCGTCGCCCTGCTGCCGCTGCTCGCGCTCGTCCGCGATGTGTGGATCCCGGCCTCGGCCGCCGCCGTGATCCTGATCGTGCTGTTCGCGGTCCGCCGGCGGCGCGCCCTGCGCCTCTCACTGGTGCCGTGGCAGGCGCTGGGGCTCGCCGCCGCGCTGTTCGTGATCGTCGAGACCGCTCACGTGCGCGGGCTCGCGGCGCTCCTCTCACCGCTCGCCGCGAGCGGGCACGGTCTGCTCGAGATGCTTCGCGTGGCGGGCATCGGCGCACTCGCGGCGAACGGCATCGACAACCTTCCCGCCTACCTCGTGCTCGAGCCGATCGCCGGGCACGACCCGGTCGCGCTGATGGCGCTGCTCATCGGCGTCAACCTCGGCCCTCTGGTGACGCCCTGGGCCTCGCTGGCGATCCTGCTGTGGCACCACCGCGTCTCCGCGCTCGGGGTGTCGATCTCGTGGGGGCGCTTCGCCCTGTGGGGTCTCGTCGCCGCAGTTGCCACGGTGGGCGCGGCCGTGCTCGCGCTCGCCGCCGTTTCCTGAATCGCGAATCAGGGTTATCGTCGCGGCATGTGCCGCAACATTCGATGCCTCCACAACTTCGAGCCGCCGACGAACGATGACGAGGTGCGCGAGGCCGCGCTCCAGTTCGTCCGCAAGGTGAGCGGATCCACGCATCCGTCGCGCGCGAACACCCCTGCCTTCGAGCAGGCGATCGACGAGATCGCGCTCGCGACCCGGCGCATGCTCGACCAGCTCGTCACGAACGCCCCGCCCAAGACACGCGAGGCCGAGGCGATCAAGGGGCGCCAGCGGCACGAGAAGCGGATGGAGCGCGAGGTCAGGATCCGCACCGCGAGCGCTTAAAGGATCTGCGTCGCCTCGGGCGGGGCCTTTCGCGGCCGGGCATCCGGCACCGTACGCTCGATGAGAAGCACGACAGTGCAAGAGGGGGCATCATGCGCAGACGTCAGGTGACGATCATCACGGGGGAGCCCGGCCCGGCGGCCGGCGGAGTGCGGATCGAGCCGTTCACGTTCGGCCTCGTCGGCGCGCTCGGCGTTCTGGTCGCGCTGCTGATCGGCGCGATCGTGGGGCAACTGTCGACGGTGCTCGTGTACATCGGGATCGCACTGTTCCTCGCCCTGGGGCTCGACCCGATCGTGCGAGTGATCGAACGGAAGCTGCCGCGCGGAGCGGCAGTGGCGATCGTGGTCATCGTCGTGGTGCTGGCCTTCGCCGGCATCCTGCTGGCGATCGTTCCGATCGTGGTGCAGCAGATCGCCCATCTCGTCGAGACCGGACCGAAGATGATCGATGACATGCTGCGCAGCGACTGGTACCGGCAGCTCGCCGCGCAGTACGGCGACTCGTTCAGTCAGGCCGTGGACGGGATCGCGAAGTTCTTCAAGGATCCTGGCAACATCACCAAGATCGGCGGCGGAGTGCTCGCGGTCGGCGCCGGCATCGCGGGCGGCTTCACCGGCTTCACGATCGTGCTGATCCTGACGCTGTACTTCATGGCCTCGCTGCGCACCATGAAGCGCACGGCCGCCCGGTTCGTGCCCGCCTACCGGCGCCCGCGGTTCACGGAGATCGTCGAGGATGTCTCGGGCGCGGTCGGTCGTTACGTGATCGGTCAGGCGAGCCTGGCGCTCATCAACGGCGTGCTGAGCCTGTTCTTCCTCACGATCATCGGGGCGCCGCTGCCGGCTCTGCTCGCCCTGATCGCGTTCATCGGATCGCTGATCCCGCTGGTGGGGACCCTGTCCGGATCCATCATCATCTCGCTCATCTGCCTGTTCGTCTCGCCGGTGACGGCGCTGATCGCGTTCGCGTACTACCTCGTCTACATGCAGATCGAGGCCTACGTCATCAGCCCGCGCATCATGAGCAAGGCGGTGGCCGTTCCCGGTGCGCTCGTCGTGATCGCCGCCGTCGGCGGCGGCGCACTCGGCGGGATCCTCGGTGCGCTGGTCGCGATCCCGGTCGCCGCGAGCGCGATCATCATCATCCAGAAGGTGCTCTTCCCCGCGCAGGATGCCAAGGTCGTCGCTCCGGAGGACGCGCGCACGGCGTGAGCGCCTGACGACGCGAAGACAGGCGCGGCCCCGGGGGAGGTGGGGTCGCGCCTGCCGCTTCCAAGCTCAGATCGCCGGAGCCAGTATCGCGCGGACCGAGGTCGTGCGCCGCGCCGCCACGGCCAGCGTCGTCGCGATCAGTGCGAGCGCGGCCCAAACCAGCAGCGCCGCGATCGCGGATCCGATGCCGTCCTCGCCCAGTAGCGCGGTCGCCACGGACGAGGTCGGCAGGAACCCGGCGATCGTCGCGAGCCACCCGGGCAGCGTCGAGATGATCCCCGCGCCGAGCGCGGCCACGCCCATGACCGCGGAGATCCAGCGGCCGACGCCGCCGAGTACGGCGACCAGCGCCTGGTTCACGGCGGCGAAGGCGATGCCGGCGAGCACGGCGACGCCCGCGAAGCCCCACCACCGCGACGGGTCGTACTTCGCGACGATCTCGACCACGAGGGCGACCAGCAGGCCCTGTCCGGCGCCGATCGCGGCAGCCGGAGCGAACCCGCGCAGCGCGAGCGAGCCCGAGGCGCGGCGGGAGGTGAGGGCTCCCGCGGTGAACGCCCGCATCACGAGGAACGTCACGAGGCCGCCGAACCACAGCACGACCGCCGCGAGCAGCGGGATCGCGGTGGGACCGAACAACCCGCCCGAGGTATCGGCCTTGACCGGATCGGCGATGACGGACGCCAGCGACGACGCCTCGGTGTCGGTCCGCTTCGGCAGTGAGTTCGCCGCCTGATGCAGACCCGAGGCGAGGCCCGAGGTGCCGGTCGCGAGGGATCCGATGCCGGTGCTGAGCTGGGATGCGCCGTCGGCGAGCTGGGTCGCCCCGGTCTGCAGCCCGGTGGCGCCGGTGGCGAGGTTGCCCGCGCCGATCGCGCTCTGCGACGTGCCGTCGGCGAGCTCGCCGAGCCCCGCGGAGAGCTGGTTGACGCCGTCGGCCGCGGCGCGGAACTGGCCGGGCAGCGCGGCGAACGGCGCGACTCCGCTGGCGACGGAGGCGCTGCCCGCGGCCGCTCCGGTCGCTGCAGGCTGGATGCCGGTCGCGGTGCCAGACAGGTCTTTCAGCAGGTCGCAGAGGTCCTTCTGCGTCGTCGCATCGCACATTGTGACCGCGCTGTCGAGGCCGTCCTTGAGGCCGTCGACGCCCTTGCTGGTCGCTCCGGCTGCCTGTGCGGTCTGGTTCGCGCCGGCAATGAGCTCGGTGACGCCCCTGCCCGGCGTCTCCAGCGCGTCCGCACCCTGCGAGAGCCCCGCGCCGATTTTGTTGGCACCGGTCTGCGCCGACGTGATCCCCGAGGCGATCGTGCCGAGGCCGTTCGAGAGCTGCGAGGCGCCGTCGGCGAGCTGGCCCGCACCGTCGGCGAGTTTGGTCGCGCCGTCCGGGAGCGCGGCCGCCCCGGTCGCGGCGGAGGAGGCGCCCGCGGCGAGCTTGTCGGCGCCGTCCGCCGCCTCGCCGATCTTGTCGCCGAGCGTGCC
The DNA here is from genome assembly GCF_056398985.1 of Microbacterium sp. 01T413_2. NCBI lineage: Bacteria > Bacillati > Actinomycetota > Actinomycetes > Micrococcales > Microbacteriaceae > Microbacterium > Microbacterium sp. 01T413_2. The sequence goes on along the minus strand of NZ_JBFTQL010000026.1, from coordinate 46,241 downwards.
GAACCCGACCAGCACGTTCTGCAGCGTGTTCTTGGAGATCTCGGCGCCCATGGTCGACGCGGCGGTCGCGGCGATCTGGTTGGCGATGAGGCCGTCCGCGGCGCGAGCCTGCGGAGCGGTCGTCACCGAGATCGTCGCCTTCTCGGYGGGCTTCGCCGGATCCTGCACGGCACTGCCGCCCGAGATCGCGGCGGCGGAGAAGTCCTTCGGAATACGCACGACGGCCTGGTACGTGCCGTCCTTGAGGCCCGCGGCAGCGTCCTTCTCGTTCGAGATGACCCAGGTGAGGTTCTCATCCTTCTTTCCGGTGCCGTCGACGAGGCCGGCGGAGAGCTGGCGCCCGAGCGGGGCGAGCTGTCCGTTCACCGTGACCGGCTTGTCGTCGTTCACGATCGCGGCGGTCATCGTGTCGAGGCGCTGGGTGGGGTCCTGCAGGGCGGCCACGAGCACGCCGCCGAGGACGGCCGGCAGCAGCAGCACGCCGATGAGGGTGAGGGCGGTGATCGGCTTGTGCGAACGGGCGCGTTCGATCAGCGCGGACAGGCGATTGGTCATGCGGTCACCTCGTCGAGGTCGGTGGTGGGCGCGTCGGGGGCGAGCGGTTCTGGTCGGACCTGTGGATGGTCGAGGTCATGCGTCTGCGGGGCGGCCCAGCCGGCGTCGGCCAGCAGCCGGACGGCGGCGGAGGCGTCGGCGGACGTGGTGACCACGGCGAGAGTGCCGCGGCGCGCGGCGTCGCGCAGCATCGCGACGGCCTGCTCGCTCTGGGCGAGCGTGAGGCGGTCGGCGCCGTCGATCACGACGAGCGTGGTGCGCCCGCGCAGGGCGTCGCGCAGCTCCCGCAGCGGATCCGCCCCCGTCCGGCCGTCCACGATCACGCAGCCGACGTGCGCACGCACCCAGGCGGCGCGCCCCGGAAGGAGGTGCCCCGCCACACGCAGGCGTCCCCCGGAGGGCACGCGCGCCGTGAGCGCGAGCGCCACCGCACGACGCACGGCCTGGTCGGCGCCGGTCAGCACGAGCGCGGATCCGGCCGGCACGCGCAGATCCCGTCCTTCCACGGCGCCCGCCACGGTCAGAGCATCCGCGGCGATCACCGAGTCGTCGCCCGGCCAGGCCGCCAGGTGCCGCTCGCGCTCCACGGCCTCGCCCTCGATGTCGACGCTCGGCAGGACCTTCTCGAGCCACGCGGGGATCTCCCACGCGCGCTCGCCGAGGATCGCCATGAGCGCGGGGATCAGCGTCATCCGCACCAGGAACGCGTCGATCGCGATGCCGGCGGCGAGGCCTAGCGCGATGGGCTTGAGCGAGGAGTCGCCCTCGGGCACGAAGGCCACGAACACGGCGAACATGATGAGCCCTGCCGCGGTGACGACCTTCGCGGATCCGGCGAAGCCGCCGCGCACCGCGCGCAGTGCAGCGGCCCGGCGCTCGGCGTGGTCGGCGCTGCGGGAGCCGGCATCGTGCACGTAGTCCTCGCGCATCCGGGAGACGAGGAAGACCTGGTAATCCATGGCCAGGCCGAACAGCACGCCCATCAGGATGATCGGCATGAAGCTGATGATGGGTCCGACCCGGGCGACGTGCAGGGCGTCGGCGAACCAGCCCCATTCGAAGACGGCGGAGACCACGCCGAACGCGGCCACGATCGAGAGCAGATAGCCGAGCGCCGCCGTGACGGGCACCCAGATCGAGCGGAACACGATCGTCAACAGCACCAGCGACAGACCGATCACGAAGATGCCGAACGGCAGCAGCGCGGCGCCGAGCTGGTCGGAGATGTCGATCGCGACGGCGGTGAACCCCGTCACCTTCACGTCGATGCCGAACTTCTTGAGCCACTCGTCATGGTGCGAGCGCAGCTCGCGCACGAGGTCGGCGGTGGCCGGAGCGTCCGGCGCGGTCGTGGGGATGACCTGGACGATGCCGGTGTCGGCGGTCTGGTTCGGGGTCGCCAGTGCGATCTCGGCGACGCCGGGGAGCTTGGCGACCGCATCGCCCAGATCCTTCATGAGGCCGACAGGATCCTTCGACGTCACGATGGTGCCGGTGAGGATGAGCGGTCCGTTGAACCCGGGACCGAAGTGCTCCGCGGTGAGGTCGTAGTTCTCCCGCGCCTCGGATCCCTTCGGCTGCACGCCCGAGTTCGGCAGGGCGAGTGCGAGGTTCGCGGCGGGTACGGCGACGACGCCCAGTCCCAGGACGATCGCGAGCGCGACCAGCACCGGGTGCCGGGTGACGCCGCCCACCCAGCGCTCGGAGAACCGGCGACGGGGCGCCGCCTCGGACGCGCCCTTCTTGGCACGGCGGGGCTTGGCGAGGCGGCCGGCCGCGCGGCCCTTGAGGAAGCCGAGGATGGCCGGCGTCAGGGTGACGGCGATGAGCACGGCGATCATCACGGCGACCGCCGCCGCGATGCCCATCGTGGTGAGGAACGGGATCCCGGCGAAGCCGAGGCCGATGAGAGCGATCAGCACGGTGATGCCGGCGAAGACCACCGCGGATCCGGCCGTGCCGGTCGCGCGAGCCGCCGACTCCTCGGGATCCACTCCCGCGCGCACCTGATCCTGGTGTCTCGCCATGATGAACAGCGCATAGTCGATGCCCACGGCGAGCCCGAGCATGAGCGCGAGCAGTGGGGTGGTCGAGGAGACCGAGGCGAACGCCGTGGCGGCGAAGATCGCGGCCATCGAGACGCCCACGCCCAGCACGGCCGTGAGCAGCGGCATGCCGGCCACGACGAACGAGCGGAACGTCACGATCAGCACGAGCAGCGCGATCACCAGGCCGATCCCCTCGGTGATCGAGATCGCGGGGATCGACATCGAGAACAGGTCGCCGCCGATCACGGCGTGCGCGCCCTGCGGCAGATCCTTCTCGAGATCGCTCACCGCGGCGCGCAACGTGTCCTTCGTCGCGGCGGAGACGTCTGAGGCGTGGCCGTCGAACTGGAGGCGGACGATCGCAGCCGAGCGGTCGTCGGAGACCATGCCCGTCACGTGCTCGTCGTAGGGGCTCGTCGCGGCGAGCACCCCGTCGACCTTCCCGAGGTCGGCCACGGTGCGCTCGATCGGCGTCTTGTAGTCGGCGGCGGTGACGCTGTCGCCGTCGGCCGCCACGACGATGAACTGCGCGCTCGTGCCGCTCACCTGGGGGAACGTGCGCTCGAGCTGCTCCAGACCGGCCTGCGACTCGGTGCCCGGGATCGTGAAGGCGTTGTCCGTGCCCTTGCCGAGGGCGAGCGCCGCGCCGCCGGCGATGCCGAGCACCAGCAGCCAGGCCACGAGCACGCGCCACGGGTGCCGGAAAGACCAGCGGCCGAGCGAGGAGAGCAGTGTGGACACGGGTTCCTCCGAGGGGTGCACGGGGCGAATTCGATACACTCGTGTATTCGATACGTCAATGTATCGTAGATCGAAGAGTGCGGGATAATCTGTGCGCGGGATGTGAATCGCGCAGTGGCGCGCGACGACGGAGGTGCGGATGACCGGCAATGCGACCAGGAGCCGGGAGAACACGCGGGCACGGTTGCTCGAGGCGGCGGCGCTGGTGTTCGCCGAAGAGGGGCTGGACGGCGCGACCGTCGAGGCGGTGTGCGAGCGCGCGGGCTTCACTCGGGGCGCGTTCTATTCGAACTTCGAGTCGAAGGACGAGCTGTTCCTCGAACTCGCCGGCACCGTGTCGGCCGAGCGCCTGACGGCCGTGCGGGCGCGGGTGACCGAGCTGAACGAAGCCGGGGCGCTCGCCCAGGACTGCGACGCGACGTCGCTTGTGCAGCAGGTGATGGACTCGGGCAAGGACGACCGACTCGGCGTCATGCTGCTCAGCGAGATCCGCCTCCGCGCCCTGCGCGATCACGCCTGGGGTAAGGCCTATCTCAAGCAGGAGCAGGAGATGGTCGCCGGCATCGCCCGGATCATCGACGACATCGCCGCGACCGGCACGATCTCCCTACGGGTCGACTCCGAGGTCGCTGCCCGCATGCTGCTGATCATCTGGGAGGGCACGACCGTGCGCGGCGCGATGGCCGGCAAGGACGACGCCCAGCTCCGCCGCACGGGCAGCGTCGAGCTCGGCCGGATGGTGTCCCTGCTGCTCGGCTGAGTGCTCGTCTTCCGCTCACTGGGCGCATTCTGCGGTCATCCGCCATCGGAAGCCGCATTTCTGCGACCAGCGAGCAGATCCGGAATGTGCCTATCGGGCAGTCAGCAGCGCATGGCAGCGGGTCACGCGCTCGAGCCACCACTCCCGCCGCTCCGCCGGTGCCTCCAGCCGTGCCAGCGCGCCGGGATCCGGCGTCACTCGGGCTGCGGACACCACCCCGCCGTGCGGGCGGGCATCAGCGACGTCGTCGGCGAACAGCGACGCGGTGCCGAGGCCGCAGTCGTGGTCGAGCACGGGCAGAGCCGCAGCCAGGGCGGCGCCGAGCGACAGGCCGACCGCGGTGTCCAGCGCGCTCGAGACGACCACGGGCAGCCCCGCCTCGGCGACGATCCGCAGCGCGCGCTCGATGCCGCCGAGCGGCTGGGCCTTGATGACGAGCAGATCCGCCGCACCCGCGCGGGCGACCGCCAGCGGGTCCTCCGCCTTGCGTACGCTCTCGTCCGCCGCGATCGGGATGTCGAGGTAGCGGATCCGCTCGCGCAGCTCGGCGAGCTCGTCGACGGTCGCGCAGGGCTGCTCGGCGTACTCCAGGTCGAACGGGGCAAGGGCATGGATCGCACGTTCGGCCTCGTCGACGTTCCAGCCGGCGTTCGCATCGATCCGGATCCTGCCCTCCGGCCCCATCTCCGCCCGCACGGCACGCACGCGGGCGACGTCGTCGGCGAGGCTCTGCCCCGCTTCGGCGACCTTGACCTTCGCCGTSCGGCAGCCGTCGAACAGGGCGAGCACATCGGGCACCCGGTCCGCCGGCACGGCGGGGATCGTCGCGTTCACACGGATCTCGGCGCGCACCGCGGCCGGCCGCGGGTGCCAGGCGTCCGCGATCGCGGCGGCCAGCCAGGTCGACGCCTCGGCGTCGCCGTACTCGGTGAAGGGGGAGAACTCGGCCCAGCCCTCCGGGCCCTCGAACAGCAGCGCCTCGCGGACGTCCACGCCGCGGAACCTGGTGCGCATCGGGAGCGCGACCACCCGCGCGGAATCGAGGATATCGGCGAGCGCGGGGAGGTCGGTCATGCCCCCATCATGCACCCGCGCATGCCGTCAGCCGATCCGCTTCTGCAGCTCCGCGAGTCGCCCTGAAGGGCGGAATCCGAGGGCGACGTTGACGGCCAGCATGTGCTCGTTCGACTCGGCGTTGTAGGTCACGACCCGCGGCGTCCGCGGCAACTCCTGCTGCAGTCTGCGCAGGTTCTCCAGCTTCACCCGCATGCCGAGCCTGTGGCCGCGGTCCTCCCGGCGCACGAGCGTGCCCCACTGGTACGCGGAACTGTCATCCCCGGAGACCACGAGCTGCGAGTAGGCCGCGACCTGACCGTCCGGGCTGAGCGCGACGACGCAGAATGAGGTGCGGCCCTGCGCGGCCACGAGCTCCTCGCTCTCGCGGACCTCCGCCACGCTGGGGGTCCCGGCCTCGATGTCGAGGTCGCCCATGGGCGCTTCGGTGTCGAGTGAGCTGGAGAGCGCGGCCCACCCCGCGACGAGGTCCTCGGGCACGGGGCCGGTCCAGCTGCGCAGCACGTAGCCGTCGTCGGGGGTTCCCGCGCCCAGGCGATCGAGCAGCTCCGGGGCCACGGGCAGATCGAGCACGCTCTCCCGGTCGCCCAGCGCGAGCGCATACCCGTGCCGGCGGCCGAACTCGACGCCCGGATGCCCTGTGCCGTCGGCGGGCGCGGAGGCGGCCCAACTCGTCTCGGCCAGGAAGGTCCGTCGGGAGCGCGCGATCGCGCGTGCCTCGATCTCCTCGAGAAGCGTGGATCCGACACCGGTCCTCCGCGCGTCCGGCACCACGTACACCGCGACATCGGCGAGATGGGTGTTGTCCTTGAGTGGCAACCCGAGTCCGGCTGCGCCGACGGCGCGGTCTTCGAGCCGGGCGAGGAACACCTGCCGTTCGAACACGGCGGAGGCCTGTCGCAGCTCCTGACGGGTCTCCTCGAGCGACCACAGCACGGCGTCGTCACCGCGGTCGGCGCGCAGGGCGGCGGCGTAGACCTCCCACCAGGCGTCCACTGCCGCGACGTCGAAGGGGTCGACGGGCCGGATGTCGATCGTCATGCCTCCACGCTATGCCGGTCGGACGCTCGAGCTGCTCGCAACGCGTGAGCACTTCGCTCCGCTCGCACCCGGAATAGGCTGGATCCGTGACTGACAAGCTCGTCTCCGACCTGTTCGACCCCGCCGAGTGGACCCTCGCTCCTGGCGCGGGGGAGTACACCGACATCACGGCGCACGTCTCGAACGACGGGCGGATCGCCCGCATCGCCTTCGACAGGCCCGAAGTGCGCAACGCCTTCCGCCCGCACACGGTCGACGAGCTGTATCGCGCCCTGGACGAGGCGCGTCAGGATCCGCGCATCGGCGTCGTGCTGCTCACCGGCAACGGACCGAGCCCGAAGGACGGCGGCTGGGCGTTCTGCTCCGGCGGCGACCAGCGCATCCGCGGTCGCGACGGCTACAAGTACTCCGAGGACGAGGCGGCGGTGCCCGCCGAGGCGCAGGCGCGCGCGGGGCGCCTGCACATCCTCGAGGTGCAGCGGCTGATCCGGTTCATGCCGAAGGTCGTCATCGCGGTCGTGCCCGGCTGGGCGGCCGGCGGTGGGCACTCGCTGCACGTGGTCTGCGACCTCACGATCGCGAGCGCGGAGCACGGCCGGTTCAAGCAGACCGATGCGGATGTGGGATCCTTCGACGCCGGCTACGGATCCGCGTACATGGCACGCCAGACCGGGCAGAAGTTCGCCCGGGAGGTGTTCTTCCTCGCCGAAGAGTACTCCGCCGAGCGCGCGATGCAGGCGGGCGCCGTGAACCGCGTCGTGCCGCACGCCGAGCTCGAGCGCGAGGCGATCGCGATGGCGCGCACGATCCTGACCAAGTCGCCGACCGCGATCCGCATGCTGAAGTTCGCCTTCAACGCCGTCGACGACGGGCTGGTCGGGCAGCAGGTCTTCGCGGGCGAGGCGACCCGCCTTGCGTACGGCACGGACGAGGCGGTCGAGGGCCGCGACTCGTTCCTCCAGAAGCGCGAGCCGGACTGGTCCCCGTACCCCTGGCACTTCTGAACATGGCCTCTTCGGGTTTCGAAGCGCGCAAATGGCTCGATCCGCACCGCGGATGGGGTCATCTGCGCGCTTCGAAACCGGGCGGAACGGGCGGCCGGTGGTGAGGCTGCGGGTCGCCGACGGTGCGGATCCGGTTGCGGTCGGGGCTGCGGTGCCCGGGGCGCTCGATGGGGCTGCGCCCCTCGCGCTCGGCTTCGTGCCGGGTCCAGATGACGAGGTCGCCGAGGGCACCGGGGTCGTCATCGCGACCTCCGGCTCCACGGGCGTGCCCAAGAAGGTCGTGCTCTCCGCCGCCGCCCTGCGCGCGAGCGCGGAGGCGACAGCGCTCCGTATCGGATCGGGCCGCTGGCTGCTCGCGCTGTCCGCCGGCTATGTGGCGGGGCTCCAGGTGCTCGTGCGGGCGCACCTCGCGCGCACGACGCCCGTACTCCTGGACGGGCGGTTCACGCCGGCCTCGTTCGTCGCGGCGACGCGCGAGTTCGGCGCAGAGCCCCGGTACACGTCGCTCGTGCCGGCGCAGCTGGCGACGCTGCTCGATGCCGCCGATGACCGCGACGTACAGGCCGCGCTGGCGTCGTACGAGGCCGTGCTCATCGGCGGCCAGGCGCTTCCGCCCGCCCAACGGGAACGCGCCCGGGACCTCGGCGCCAGGATCGTGCGCACCTACGGATCCAGCGAGACCGCCGGTGGCTGCGTGTACGACGGCCTCCTGCTGGACGGTGTGCGCGCCGCTGTCGTCGACGGCGAGATCCGTCTCGCCGGGCCGATACTCGCCGACGGCTACCTCGGCGACCCCGAACTGACCGCGCGCACGTTCGTCGCCGACGGGGCCGGCGACCGCTGGTACCGCACGGGCGACGCCGGAACCGTCTCCGACGGCGCGGTCGCCGTGACCGGACGCATYGACAACGTCATCGTGTCCGGCGGCGTCAACGTGTCGCTGGACCGGGTCGAGCGCGCCGTGCGCGCCGTGCCGGGCCTCGAGGGCGCGATCGTCGTGGCGATCGATCACGACCGATGGGGCCAGGCGTCCGCGATCGTCGCCGCCGGCCCGGACGGCGCGGCGGGCGCGCTGCTGTCCGCCGCGCGGGACAGGGTCGCGGTCGAGGTGGGAGCGCCCGCCCGGCCGGACCGGATCCTGCTCGTCGCCGACCTTCCGCTGCTCGCCTCCGGCAAGCCCGACCGCCGCGCGATCGCCGCGCTGGCCGGGGGGCACGCGGCGACGGATACATCTCCCGGTGGATGACCGCATCGGATCCGGTCGCGTACCGTGAGGGGGTGTTCCGCACCATCCCGCGCTTCTGGCTCGTCTTCGACATCGTGGGCAGCGCCATCGGCCTCCTGCTGACGCTGCCGCTCACGTACACGTTCGAGGCCGGCACCATGAGCCGGTGGATCCCCGACGGGCCGGTCTCGGTCGTGCTGGTGCTGCTGGTCGCGGTGATCCTCTGGGGCGCGGCCGCGATCAGCCGGCTCTCTCCGGTGCTCGCCCTGATCGTGGCGTGGATCGGCGCCCTGCTGCAGATGGCGTGCGGATTCTCCCCGGGCGCCTACGACCTCGCGATCCTCGCCGTGGTCTTCGCGACCTCGGCGTGGGGCTCGATGCGCCTGCTCTGGATCGGCGGCGCGTCGGCGCTGGGCGGGGGGATCCTCGCGGGCGGCTACATGTCGCTGATCAACGAGGAGGCGCTCCTCCAGGACACCGAGACGGGCCTGCGCATCGCGCTGGTCGCCGTGCTCCTGGGCACGGTGTCCGTGCTCACCCTGGTGATGGCATGGGGTGCCGGCCTGCTGTGGCGGGTCGTGCTGAACGGTCGTCGCACGCGCGACGCGCAGGTGCGCGCCGAGGCCGTCGCCGTCGCGGAGCAGGAGCGGGTGCGGATCGCCCGCGACATGCACGACGTGGTCGCGCACTCCCTCGCGGTGGTGATCGCCCAGTCGGACGGTGCGCGCTATGCCGCGGCCGCGGATCCGGCGCAGGCGACCGCGGCGCTCACCACGATCGGGCAGACGGCGCGGGCGGCCCTCTCCGATGTGCGGCTGCTGCTCGCGCAGCTGCGGCACAGCGAGGGGCAGGGACCGCAGCCCACACTGGCCGACCTCGAGACGCTGTACACGCAGGTGCGCGCCGCCGGCATCGAACCGCGCGTCACGGTCGACCCGATGCCGCCGGGGGAGCCGCCGGCCGGCATCCAGCTGGCGGTGTACCGCATCCTGCAGGAGGCGCTGACCAACGCGATCCGGCACGGTACCGGCGATGTCGACATCTGGCTCGGCTGGCATCCGGACGGCGTGCAGATCACGGTCCGCAACGGTGTGCCGCCGGTGCCGCGGCAGGCGCACACCGAGCGCGGACACGGCCTGATCGGCATGCGCGAGCGCGCGCAGCTGGTCGGCGGGACGCTCAGCGCGGAGCTCGAGGCGGAGGGCTTCGTCGTGCGTGCCGCGCTCCCGATCGGGCCGACCGCGCCCTGATCTGCGGTCCCGGGCCCGCGCCGGAGGATGACAGACTCTCTGGAGGCGCGGATCCCATCGCGCGGAACGAGGAGGCAGGATGATCCGGGTCGTGCTGGTCGACGATCAGGCGCTGTTCCGTGCCGGAATACGCATGCTCGTCGCGTCCCAGCCCGACCTCGAGGTCGTCGGCGAGGCGGGGAACGGGCAGGAGGCCATCGAGGTCGTGCGGGCGACGCGCCCCGACGTCGTGATGATGGACATCCGGATGCCGGTCATGGACGGCCTGACCGCCACGGCGCGCATCCTGGAGGAGGCGGATCCGCCGCGCATCGTGATGCTCACGACCTTCGACCTCGACGAGGCGGCCGCGCGCGCGATCCGTCAGGGGGCGAGCGGCTTCCTGCTGAAGGACGCGGATCCGGAGTTCCTGCTCGCGGCGATCCGCACGGTGCACTCGGGATCGAACGTGATCGCGGCTTCCGCCACCCGCGACCTCTTCGCGCACTTCGCAGCGCCCGCGCAGACTCCGGTGCCGGCGAGCTACGGCGATCTCACCGAGCGTGAGAAGGAGATCTTCGCGCTCGCGGCGCGCGGCCTGTCCAACGCCGAGATCGCCGCTCGCGAGTTCCTCTCCGAGGCCACCGTGAAGACGCACATCAGCCGCATCCTCGCCAAGCTCGCCCTGCGCGATCGGGTGCAGCTCGTGGTGTTCGCGTTCGAGCACGGCCTGAACTGACCCGCCCTCAGCCCGCCTCCTGCAGCTGTCCTGCTCGCGCTCAGTCCGCCTCGCGCAGCAGCTCCCACAGCGCGCGTGCGGCGCGGGTCGGCGTCGCCCGCCACACCACGCCGAGGCGCGAGCGCACGTGCGGAGCGTCGATCGGGATCGCTCGGATCCCCTCCCAGCGTCGGCAGGTGGCGGCACTGACGACACCGACGCCGAGGCCGCGCACCGCGAGCTTCTCGACCGCGGAGGGCGTGGACACCTCCCAATGCGGGGTCCCCGCGCCCGGGCGTCCGGCGAGCAGGGCGTCCAGAGCCGCCCGGTCGCCGGTGCCCTCCGGGAGGGCGATGAGGTCCATGCCGATCAGCTCGTCCGGGCGGATACGACGCCGCGCCGCCCAGGGATGGGAGGGCGCCACCACGGCGACCATCGGATCGTCGAACACGACCTCGGACCCCAGACCCTCCGGCGCCTGCTCAGCCCAGGCGACGAGCGCGATGTCGATCTCGCCGCGGCGGACCGCGCCGGTGAGCTGGGCGGACGTGTCCTCGCGCAGCCTCAGCTCGAGCCCCGGATGCGCAGCGCTGATCTCGGCGAGCGCGTCGTAGAACCGCGGCCAGGTGAGGCCGAACACGGTGCCGACGCGGAGCGTCCCGAGCAGCAGTCCGCGCAGGTCGGCGGCGGTGGCGCCGATCTCGCCGATCGCCTCGAGCGCCGCCCGGATCGCGGGCATGAGCCGCTCGCCCTCCTGGGTGAGAGCCACTCGGCGCGAAGTGCGGTCGAACAGGGCGATGCCGAGCTCGCGCTCGAGCTTCTGCACCTGCGTGCTCACGCCGGACTGACTCACACGCACACGTGCGGCGGCCGCGGTGAAGGAGCCGGTCTCGACGACGGCGAGGACGTAGCGCAACTGGTGGAGTTCCATCTCTCAGACAGATGATAGCGATAGGGATCAGCTGTTGGACGGATGGATCTGCATCGTCGATTCTGAAGAGGACGAAAGGAAACACCATGACCATCACCGAGACCTCGACCCAGACCGAGCCGACCGTCCCGATCCCCGTCCGTCTCGACATCGACACGGTCGCCCCGCGCTTCTCCCGGGCGCTCGCCGGGCTCGACGCGGCGATGGTCCGCGAGCTCGACGCCGCGGGCATCGACGCACGGCTGCGCGAGCTGGTGCGGCTGCGGGCGTCGCAGATCAACGGCTGCAGCTACTGCGTCGACCTGCACGCGGGCGACGCCGCCAAGGCCGGCGACACCGCCGCCCGGATCGCCGCGGTCGCGGTGTGGCAGGAGTCGCCGTTCTTCACCGCGCGGGAGCGTGCCGCGTTCGCGCTCACCGAGAGCATCACCCGCCTCTCCGAGACGCATGTGCCGGACGCGGACTGGGCGGCCGCCGCCACGCGCTTCTCGCCGGAAGAGCTCGGTGCGCTCGTCTCGCTCATCGTGGTGATCAACGCCTGGAACGCGGTCGGCGTCTCCACGCACGCCTGGACCGGATCGATGTGAGCCGCGAGCCCGATCGCGCCGGGCGGGTCGCCCTGGCCGTCAACCGGCCGGGGTGACCTCGGATCGATCTCGAGCCCTCGGCGAATTCACAGCGACCTAGACTGTCTATGCATCGACTGTCTAGGTAAAGTCGGCTCATGGCAGACGAACGACTCCGAGGCAATCTCGAGATGCTGATCCTGGCGACGCTCGCGCGCGGATCCGCCCACGGCTACGCGCTCGCCGAGGCGCTGCGCATGGCGAGCGGCGGCGAGTTCGACGTGCCGGAGGGCTCGCTGTATCCGGCGCTGCACCGGCTGGAGCGAACCGGTTCGATCGCGAGCGAATGGGTGCACGACGGTCGGCGGCGCCGGGTCTACGCGATCACGCCCGTCGGTGCGGCTCAGCTGACCCGGGAGGCCGGAGCGTGGCAGCGTTTCGCCGACGGGGTGGCCTCGACGCTGGCGGCTCCCGCGATCCGGCCGGCCGTGCAGGGGGCGTGAGATGACCGACGCGATCGATCGCTACGTGGCGCAGCTCGCCGACCGCCTGGGCGCGGGCGAGGACACCTGGCGCCTGCTCGCCGAGACGGACGGGCACCTGCGCGATGCGCAGGCGGCCCTTCAGGCGCAGGGCGTGGAATCCGCCGAGGCCGCGGAGGTCGCCGTGCGACGATTCGGAGACCAGGCCGCCGTGGCCAGGACGCGTTCTCCGCGGCGCCGGGTCCTGGGACTTCTCAGCGGAGGATGGCTCGTCGTCGCCCTCGGGTTCATCGTGATCGGGCTCAGCGGGCTGGTGTCCTGGGCGCTCGAGGCGATCTGGGGGCCCGCATTCCTCGCCGGCGACGCGTACGGCGTGACGTACACGGCTGCGCGATGCGGCGACTTCCTGGGGTTCTTCCCGCAGGCGGGCAGCTGTGCTGCTGCTGCGGCGATGCACCACTCCGACGAGATCGTCTCCGAGCGGCTCGCGGCCGGAGTCCTCGGCATCATCCTGCTCGCGGTCTGGTTGTTGGTCCGGCGTCTCCGCGGGGCCGTGCCGATCGCTCGGGAGGACCGGCGCATGCTTCTCATCGCGAGCGCCGTGGCCTTCCTCGGCGTGGGTCTGGCCGGGTTCGGCTCGGGTGCGCTCTCGGTCGCCCTCGACCTCGTGCGGGGCCTCGCCGTGGCCGGGGTCGGCGTGCGCCTCAGTGACGGCGCGATCGCCCTGGTCGCGGGCGTCGTCGCCCTCGTCGTTCTCGCTCGCTTCCTCCGCCACGGCGTCTCCGCACCCGCCGCGCCGGCTCCTGCCTGAGCCCCTCCTCCTTCGCCCTGGAGGCGGAGACGGCGGTGGGCGCCAAGACGACGGGTGCGCTCAGCGGAGGAGTTGAAGCGCGTCAGCCGCCGGGCTGCCGGGAGCGGCGATGTGGGTGAGGAGGCGCTGACCGTTGCCGTCAGGCAGGTGCAGTGCCTCGTAGTGCAGATCGACGTCGCCGACGAGGGGGTGGTGCAGCTTCTTCTCGCCGCTCGAACAGAGTCTGACATCGTGCTTCGCCCAGAGCCGGGCGAAGTCCGCGCTCCGCATCGCGAGGTCGCCGACGAGTTCGGCGAGCATCCGGTCGTCCGGGTACTGCGCGGCGATGTAGCGCAGTGAGGAGACCGCGAGCGCTGCCTCGTCGGCCCAGTCGCGATGGAGCTCGCGAGTGTGAGGGTCGAGGAATAGCATCCGCATCTGGTTGGGTCGCGTCGCGGGGGCGTCCGGCGCCGTGAAGGGGAGATGCCCGGCCAGCAGAGCATGCCCCAACGGGTTCCAGGCCAGGATGTCGTTGCGTCGGCCCAGGAGCAACGCGGGAACCGCGGGCATCGACGCGAGCAGCGCGAGCGCGCCGGTGTTCGGAACCTCCGCGCGGGTGCCGCGTCGGCGCGGGGCGGGAGTCGGCCGCGCCAGCTCGAAGAGATGCGCGCGTTCTGCGTCGTCGAGGTCCAAGGCTCGGGCGAGCGCGTCGATGATCGAGTCGCTCGCGTTCGCGGAATGGCCCTGCTCGAGCCGGGTGTAGTAGTTCACCGAGATGCCCGCGATCTGGGCGAGCTCCTCGCGTCGCAGTCCAGGCACCCTGCGCGCACCCCACATGCTGATCCCGACGTCGGCCGGCGCGACGGCGTCCCGCCGGCTGCGGAGGAAGTCACCGAGTTCGCTCGCCCGGCGGGCGTGTTGGCGGGTGCTCATCGTTCCAGTGTGGCGGACTGCTCGACCTGCAGGGTGCCCCTGTCGGTGGTACCCAGCGCAGGATCTGGTTGAGAGTCATGTCGCGTTCGAAGGTTGACGACATGACTGCTCATCCCTCGCTCACGCCCGCTGGTCCGCGCGCGCCGCGCTCCGTCTTCAGTATCAGACAGCGCGTCGCGCTCCTCGTCCTGCTCACAGCGAGCTTCACGCTGGCCGTGGACTTCTCGATCCTCAACGTCGCTCTGCCGCGCATCGGCGTCGACGTCGGGTTCGGCCTCGCCGACCTGCAATGGATCTCGACCGCCTTCGCCGTGTGCGCTGCAGGGTTCACGTTGCTCTTCGGCCGCTTCGCCGACCTGTTCGGGCGGCGACGTCAGTTCCTCGCCGGGATCGCGCTCCTCGGCGCGGCCTCCCTGGTCGGTGGACTCGCCGACGAACCCTGGCTGCTCCTGATGGCGCGCGTGGCGCAGGRCATCGCCACCGCCGCGGTGACTCCGGCGGCCCTGTCACTGCTGACCACTTCTTTTCCGGAGGGGGCGATGCGGGAGAAGGCCCTCGGCATCAATGGGGCGCTGATGGCTGCGGGCTTCACCACCGGGGCGATCCTCGGCGGTCTCCTCACCGACCTGATCAGCTGGCGATGGGCGTTCTTCGTCAACGTGATCGTCGCGGTGGCCGTGCTGGTGATCGGTCCGGCGGTGCTGAAGGAGACCAGGGCGCCGCAGCGTCGACGGCTGGACGCGGCGGGAGCCGTGACGGTGACCTTGGCGCTCGTCGCGGGCGTGTACGGCCTGACCCAGGCCGGCCAGCATTCCTGGGGTGACATGCGGAGCTGGGGGCCTCTGGGAATCGCCGCCGTGCTGGTCGTCGCGTTCCTTCTCATCGAGCGTGCGGTGCCGGAACCGTTGGTGCCGCTGCGGGTGCTGTCGCGGCGGACGACCGGCTGGGGCAATGTCGCCGGCATCCTCGCCTTCGCCACGCAGACATCCGTGGTCTTCCTGCTGACGGTCTTCCTCCAGGAGGTGCGCGGATACACCGCGCTGCAGGCGGGGCTCGCATTCGCGGTGATGGGCATGGGCACCGTGATCGGAGGGGTGATCGCACCGCGGATCATCGGCTGGATCGGGGGCAGGCGCGCCATCGTCGCCGGCCTCGTGATCCAGGGGCTCGCCACGATCCCGCTCGCGTTCCTCGGCGATCTGCAGGCACGGCTGGCCGTGCTCCTGATCGCGACCTTCATCGGCGGCGTCGCCAATCTTGTCGCCATCGTCGGGTTCATGGTCACCGCCACCTCTGGCCTGCCGGACGCCGAGCAGGGGCTGGCGACAGGGCTGGCGACCATGAGCCAGCAGATCGGCATCGCCCTGGGCACGCCCGTCATGTCGGCGATCGTGACCGCAGCCGCCGGGGCCGCGGTGGTGGGGACCCTCCCGGTGCTGACAGGGGTGTCGACCGCTCTCTCGATCAATGCGGCCGTCTGCTTCGCGGGCGCGGTCGTGACGGCATTCGCGATTCCGCGCGCACCGAAGAAGGCGGCCTGAGTCTCCCGCAAGGTGGCGACGCGCGAGAGGAGGCGCGGATCATCCTTGCGATGTACGGGGATGGATCCGCAGGCCGACGCGGAGGGCCGATGCGGATCCTTAGCGTCGAAGGCATGGAGATCACGACGACCGACCTGGGTCTTGCGGCCCGCGTCCAGCACCTCACCAAGACCTACGGATCCGGCGAGGGCGCGGTGCGCGCCCTCGACGATGTCAGCGTCGGCATCCGCCGTGGCCAGTTCACGGCGATCATGGGCGCCTCAGGGTCCGGCAAGTCCACGCTCATGCACATCATGGCGGGGCTCGACACCCCCACTCAGGGTCGCGCCTGGATCGGCGACACCGAGATCACGGGGCTCGGCGACCTCGACCTCACGATCCTGCGCCGTCGCCGCGTGGGCTTCRTCTTCCAGGCCTTCAACCTGATTCCCACCCTCGACGCGCTCGGCAACATCCTGTTGCCGTTCGAGCTGGACGGGCGCCGTCCCTCCGCGATCGAGCGGGCGCGGATCGACTCGCTGGTCGACATCCTCGGGATCGGGCCGCGCCTGCGGCACCGCCCGCACCAGCTCTCCGGCGGTCAGCAGCAGCGGGTGGCGATCGCCCGGGCGTTGGCCACCGCACCGGATCTGGTCTTCGCCGACGAGCCCACCGGAAACCTCGACTCCGCCTCCGGTCGCGAGGTGCTGCAGTTGCTCTCCACCGCGAGTCGTGAGCAGGGCCAGTCGATCGCCATGGTCACGCACGACGCGGTCGCCGCCAGCTACGCCGACCGCGTGCTGTTCCTCGGCGACGGCCGGATCGTCGCCGACCACCCTCGTCGCAGCGCCGACGAGATCGCCACCCTCATGCTCTCCGGCGGGGCTCCCGCGCCCGTGGGTGCGCACTCGGCGGGGGTGCCGGCATGACCGCCGTCGCCCCGACCCTGCTCGAGACTCCGCTGACCCCATCGAGGCTCGCGTTCCTGCGGGAGCGCGGCATGGGCTCGAGCGTTTTCGTCGCCGCCCTCACCGCCGCCTTCGGTGTGATCCTCGTCGACACCACGTTCTACCTGGGCGCCCTGCTGCAGAACGATCCGTTCCTCGGCGACAGCGAGACCCTCGCCTACGTGGTGCGGATCCTGTCGGTGCTGCTCACCGCCGTGGCGATGTATGTCGCCGCGATCGTCACCGCCAACACGTTCGCCACCATCGTCGCCGGCCGCACCCGGCGCATCGCCCTGATGCGGCTGATCGGCGCCTCGGCGCGGGCGCAGCGGTCGGAGGTCGCGAGTCAGGGGCTCGCAGTCGGCGTCATCGGCGCCGTGCTGGGGCTCGCCGCGGGCGTCCTGCTGAGCTGGGCCGGTGCCGCGATCGGATCCCTCGTCTTCGACCACCCGCCGCAGGGCTTCTCGCCGCTGCAGCCGGGGGCGCTGATCCCCGCCGTCGGCGTGGCGCTGACCACGTGGCTCGCCGCCTGGGCCGGATCCAGGCGCGTGCTGACCGTCACCCCGCTGCAGGCACTGGCGGGTTCCGCAGAGCGCTCGGTCGCCGAGACCGGGGCAGGCGTGACCAGGCATCTCGGCGCGATCACGATGTTCGTGCTCGGCGGCGTGCTGCTGGCCGGCGGTGTCGTGGTCGGGCTGTCCTCGCCGCTCGGCGTCGTGGTGGCCTTCTTCGGCGGAGTGTTCTCGTTCAGCGGGCTCGCGATCGGATCGGTGCTGGTGATGCCGCCCGTGCTGCGGCTGGTGGGGCGCCTGTTCGGCCGCGGTGTGACGGCCCGCCTCGCCGCTGAGAACGCGCTGCGCCATCCCGAACGTTCGAGCCGCATGGCCATCGGCGTGGTGATGGGGGTCACGCTCGTGACCATGTTCGCCGTGGCGCTGGAATCGGCGAAGGCGCTCATGGTGCGCTCGAGCGCCGAGGAGCTGCCGCCCGGGTTCTTCGCCCCGTTCGACGCCTTCGGCACCGTGATGATGGTGCTGGTCGCGGTGTCGGCGGTGATCGCCGCGGTCGGGCTGGTGAACCTGCTCACGATCGGCGTCGTGCAGCGCCGCCGCGAACTGGGCCTGCTGCGCGCGATCGGGCTGAGCAGCCGCCAGGTGCGCCGCATGGTGCTGCTCGAGGCCGCGCACGTGACGATCGCCGCCACGGCGACGGGCCTCGTGCTGGGTGTCGCCTACGGCTGGATCGCCGCGCAGTCGCTGCTCGGATCCGTCCCTTCGATGCCCGACTTCCATCCCGCGGGGCTCATCCCGCCGGTCGTGCCGTGGATCCCGGTCGTCGCGATCGTGGCCTGCACCGCTGTGCTCACGCTCGTGGCCTCCGCCACCCCGACCCGGCTCGCGACCCGCGTCGCCCCGGTCGAGGCTCTCGCCGCGGACTGAGGATCGGCTCGGCGCGGACGGAGTCAGGCAGGGCCGCGAGACTGCTCCGCGGCCCTGTCCCAGCCGCGCGCGAGACGGCGGATCCGCCACCCGCGCCATTGCCATGCCGCCCACAGCACGGGCAGGAGCAGAGCGGATCCGGGCCCCGCGAACACGAGCCGGTCGCGCCAGAGCGCCCGACCGTCCGGCAGGGCGGAGACGGCCATCCGGTGGTCCCAGACATCGAGGGAGGCGAGCGGACCGGTGAGTGGGATGCCGCTGTCGCGCAGGATCCGCACGGTCTCGCCCTTGTGCTCACGGGACTCGTCGTACGCCCCGATCAGCTGGGTGCCCACGGTGATCAGACCGAACAGGCGCAGCCGCACCGCGCTGTGCAGCAGGGAGCCGTCGTCGGCGTGCGTGAGGGGTTCGACGACGAGCACGGGTGCATACAGTGCGGTGAGCACGGCAGGGGAATGAAGAGCCGCCCACGCGGCGTCCGCGCTCGCAGAGATCCGGAATTTCAGCTGCACGTGCCGCAGCTTCAGATTCGTGGTCGTCATCGCGGCAGCACCGCCGCCCGGCGGTCCGCGGCTGTGATCTCGCGGCGGGTCCAGACCAGCAGGAAGCGGTCGTCGTAGCGACGCGAGCAGCGCGCGCACGAGGACGCCCGAGTGGGGCGCCGGTGCCGGTACGTCACATGGCCGGTCGGACAGCGGCCCACCCACGGCGCCAGCTCGGTCGCCGTCTCGCCGTGGTGCGTGGTGCCGCCCACGTATCCCAGCGTGCGGGCGACTCGCTTCCAGGCGGCTCCATGCGCGGCGTCGTGGCCGGCCACGGCGTGGGCCACCTCGTGCAGGAGCACCTGGTGGATCTCGTCGTCCTCGAACCGCGCCGCGAGATAGCGGGAGACGGTGATCCGCTTGTCGCGGTAGTTGCAGGCGCCGGCGCGGCGCTTGGCGTTGTCGAAGCCGAACGTCCAGGTCGGATCCAGATGCAGGCGGATCAGGGCCTCGCCCCAGATCCGCACTCGCTCCAACTCGGCCATGCATTCACGTTAGGCGATGCCGGGGACACTCCGGCGCGCAGCTCGCGCAGCTCGCGCAGCACGCGGATCCATGCCCGGGTCCGCGTCGGCCGTGCTCGGTCCCGCGTCAGCCGTTGACGGCCACCGGGTCGCGCCGGCGCTCGACCGTGTCGACCGCGAGCAGCGCGGCCTCCAGCGTCGCATCGTCGGCGCCGGCCTCGCGACGCAGGAACACGGTGCGCTTGAAGCTCTCCCTGGCCTGGTCGAAGTCGCCGGCCTCGAATGCGTTGCGGCCGCGGTGCTGGTGCGCGAACGCGGCGATCGGCACCCAGCCCTGGCCCTCGGCCTCGGCCACGCAGGCCGTCAGCTCGTGGTCGGCGGCGGCGTGCGCCCCGCGGTACTGCTGCACCGTGGCGCGCAGCACGCGAGCGCGCAGCAGGTCCTTGCGGGTGCCCGCCATACGGGCCTGCCGCACGGCCTCGTCGGCCAGCACGAGTGCGTCGTCCAGGCGGTCGAGCACCTTCAGCAGCCACACCCGCTCGAGCATCGACGGGAGGCTCCGCAGGTCGGAGATCTCGACCAGTCGCGCCTCGCACTCGGCCGGATCCACCAGCTCGCGCAGAGAGTCCGGGTCGTATCCCTTGATGTAGCCCACGCGCCCGTCCTCCTGCACTGCCTCGCCGTGTCCTCCAGTCTGCCTGCGTCTGCGGCGCATCCGCGAAGGCCCCAGGGCGTGCCGTGAGAAACCGGTGCTTCGGGCTGAGCGACGCGACCGGATCCTGAGAGCATCCGGTGTCCGAGGGCCGTGCGATCAGACGCTCAGCGCAGGAAGAGGCCGGCATCCGGCCGGGGCGAGGCCACCGCGGTGGCGTCGGTGACGATCGCCRCATCCTTGGCGAACGCGGTCACCTCGGCGCCGTGGGCCAGCTTCGCCGGATGTGGACCCGCGGCGAGGATGCGTGGCAGCGCGTCGGCCGGGAGCGGCCCGTTCGACGCCGCGAGCACGAGGTTGCCGAACCGGCGGCCCTTCAGGATCTGGGCGTCGGCGAGGATCGCGACCTCCGGCAGCACCGCGCGGATGGTCGCCACCTGGCGTCGGGCGAACGCGAGGCCGGGGCCGTCGGCGACGTTCACGAGCAGCACGCCGGCCGGCGCCAGCAGCTGGGCGAGCTCGGCGTAGAACTCGACGCTGGTCAGGTGCGCGGGAGTCTGCGCGCCCGAGTAGACGTCGGCGACCACCAGGTCGACCGACCCGCGCAGCGCCGGCGGAAGGCGGCGCACGCCTTCGCGGGCGTCGCCGATGCGTATGCGGATCGCGGCCCCCCGCGGCAGCGGAAGATGTTCGCGCACCAGCTCGACCAGTGGGGCCTCCAGCTCGATCACCTGCTGCCGGGATCCGGGGCGAGTGGCCGCGATGTAGCGCGGGATGGTCAGCGCGCCGGCTCCGAGGTGCGCGGCGGTGATCGCCGCGCCGGGGGAGGTGAGCTGGTCGATCAGGGCGCCCATCCGCACGATGTACTCGAAGTGCAGATGGGTGGGATCGGCGAGGTCCACGTGCGACTGCGGGGTCTCGTCGATGAGCAGTTCGAACCCGCCGCCGAACTCCGCGGGGATCACCCGCGCGATCCCGCCGGATCCCAGACGTGCCGCCGGATGGTCGGTGTCCTTCGCCCGCGCTCTGCCCATGACACGAGCGTAGGGCGATCCGCGGCGACCTGCGCGCCGGCGCCGATCGTCGCCGCGGAGCAGGAGCACGGCGGCCGTCGCATGCTTGCACCAGTTTTGTTAGTAGTGGATGCTTAATGCGGCGCGACGACGCCGACGGATCGACGAGGAGACCCCATGACGCCCGACCGCAGCGCCGCCCATGCCGACGATCTCTCCCGCCTCGCCAACGGCGTGCTGTGGCCCGGCTTCTTCGGCGCCGAACTGCCGGACTGGCTCGCCGCGGAGCTGCGGGGCGGCCTCGCCGGCGTCGTCTACTTCGCGCAGAACCTCTCGCCGCACCTGGACCGCCTGAGCGCGGCGATCCACGACGCCAACCCTCGTGCGCTCATCGGCATCGACGAGGAGGGCGGCAGCGTCACCCGCCTCGAGGGCCTCACCGGGTCGACCGTCCCGGGCGCTGCGCAGCTCGGCGCCCTCGACGACTCCGCCGCCACGCGCGCGACCGGAGCGGAACTCGCCCGCCGCGTCCGCGAGGCGGGCGGCGACGTGCTCATCGGCCCCGTCGCCGACGTCAACACCGATCCCCGCAACCCCGTCATCGGGGTGCGGGCGTTCGGAGCGCAGACCGGGCTGGTGTCCCGGCACGCCGCGGCGGAGATCGAGGGCATCCAGGGATCCGGCGTCGCGGCATGCGTCAAGCACTTCCCCGGCCACGGCGACACCGCGGTCGACTCGCACCACGGTCTGCCGCGGATCGCGGGGGATCCGGCTGAATTCGATCGGGTGCACGTCGAGCCGTTCCGCGCCGCGATCGCGGCGGGGGCGCTGTCCGTGATGACGGCGCACATCGTCGTCCCTGCATGGGGGGAAGCGCCCGCCACGCTCAACCCCCGCGTGCTCGGGATGCTCCGCGCCGAGGGGTTCGACGGCGTGATCGTGACCGACGCCCTCGACATGGCGGCGATCCGGGAGTCGGTCGGCATCGGCGGGGGAGCGGTCGGCGCGCTCACCGCGGGGGCCGACCTGCTCTGCATCGGCAACCCGACCAACCCGGGGGACGCCGCGGCGGTCGATCAGGATCAGCGCGACTTCCATGCCGCGAAGGACGCGATCGTCGAGGCGCTCGCCGATGGAACGCTGAGCGTTCAGCGCGTCGCCGAGGCGGGAGCGCGGGTCGCGCGTCTGGCCGACCTGCTCGCCGCGGAGCGTGCCGGCGCGGACGCGGTCCCGCCGGCCGACATGCGCGACATCGTGCGCCGTTCGCTCACCGTGCGCGGCGACCTCGGCGCCCCGACGGGCGGACTCGCGGTGCTGGATGCGCGTCGCCGCGCGACCCTCGCCGTCGACAGCGCCGCGCCGTACGTCGTCGACGCGCTGGCGGCCGGCGGCTGGTCACGTCGGGTCGATGTCGAGCGCGCCGGTGCCGCGGAGATTGCGGGAGCCGTCGACGAGGCCCGCTCCGCGGCCTCCGCGAGCGGATCCCGGATCGCGGTGCTGGTCGACCGGATCGATACCGACGAGGCGCAGCGCAGGTTCGTCGCGGCGGTCGCGGACGCTGCTCCCGGTGCGGTCGTCGTGAACGTCGGCCTGCCCGGCGCCGACGTCGCACTGCCCGTCGTGGACGTGCGCGCCAGCAGCAGGATCGCTGCCGAGCTCGCCCGAGAGCTGCTCGTCCGCGCCTGACGCCCGTGGTTATACCCCCCTCGGGGCAGAAGGTCAAGAATCGCGCTTGCCATGTCGCGATTTCGGAACTATAGTTGATCTTTGCGCCTCGCTCCTCCCTGCCCTCATATGGTGGTCGGCAGAACTCCGTACGTCCTCGCTCCTCGACAGAGCGCCTTCGGCGTGCGGCCGTGTGACGCGGCGCACTCCACCTGACGACGAGGAATCGAGACGCCCTTCGGGGCTCACGG
Organism: Microbacterium sp. 01T413_2; assembly: GCF_056398985.1. Taxonomy (NCBI): domain Bacteria; kingdom Bacillati; phylum Actinomycetota; class Actinomycetes; order Micrococcales; family Microbacteriaceae; genus Microbacterium; species Microbacterium sp. 01T413_2. Next base: position 23,651 of record NZ_JBFTQL010000026.1, on the reverse strand, counting down.
AGGTTATTCCCTTGGCTGCTGCTCGCAACGCATCCACCCCCACCACCAACAAGAACGGACGCGGCCACTCCCGCCTCTCGTTCGCCAAGATCTCCGACACGCTGACGGTCCCCGACCTGCTCGCCCTGCAGACCGAGTCCTTCGACTGGCTCGTGGGCAACGAGGCCTGGAAGAAGCGCGTCGCCGACGGCAAGAAGTCCGGCCGCAAGGATCTGGCCGAGGCCAGCGGCCTCGAGGAGATCTTCGAGGAGATCTCCCCGATCGAGGACCTGAGCGAGACCATGCAGCTCTCGTTCACGAACCCGTACCTCGAGCCCGAGAAGTACTCCATCGAGGAGTGCAAGGAGCGCGGCAAGACCTACGCGGCCCCGCTCTACGTCGAGGCCGAGTTCATGAACCACCAGACCGGTGAGATCAAGACCCAGACGGTCTTCATGGGCGACTTCCCGCTGCAGACCGCCAAGGGCACGTTCATCATCAACGGCACCGAGCGCGTCGTCGTCTCGCAGCTGGTCCGCTCCCCGGGCGTCTACTTCGACAAGACCGCCGACAAGACCAGCGACAAGGACATCGTGTCCGCGCGCGTCATCCCGTCCCGCGGCGCCTGGCTCGAGTTCGAGATCGACAAGCGCGACCAGGTCGGCGTGCGCATCGACCGCAAGCGCAAGCAGTCCGTCACCGTCTTCCTCAAGGCGCTGGGCCTGACCAGCGAGGAGATCCTCGCCGAGTTCGCCGGCTTCGCCTCGATCGAGGAGACCCTCGCGAAGGACACGATCCTCACCAAGGAGGACGCGCTCCGCGACATCTACCGCAAGCTCCGTCCGGGCGAGCAGGTCGCCGCCGAGGCCGCCCGCGCGCTGCTGGACAACTTCTACTTCAACGCGAAGCGCTACGACCTCGCCAAGGTCGGCCGTTACAAGATCAACCAGAAGCTGGGTCTCGACCTGCCGTTGGACGAGTCGGTGCTCACGGTCAAGGACATCGTCGAGACCATCAAGTACCTGGTGCGCATTCACGCCGGCGTCGAGACCTTCGAGGGCATCCGCGGTGGCAAGAAGGCGGAGATCCGTCTCGCGACCGACGACATCGACAACTTCGGCAACCGTCGCATCCGCGCGGTCGGCGAGCTCATCCAGAACCAGGTCCGCACCGGTCTGTCCCRCATGGAGCGCGTCGTCCGCGAGCGCATGACCACGCAGGACATCGAGGCGATCACCCCGCAGACCCTGATCAACGTGCGCCCCGTCGTCGCCGCGATCAAGGAGTTCTTCGGCACCTCGCAGCTGTCGCAGTTCATGGACCAGAACAACCCGCTCGCGGGTCTGACCCACAAGCGCCGCCTCTCGGCCCTCGGCCCCGGTGGCCTCAGCCGCGACCGCGCCGGCGTCGAGGTGCGCGACGTGCACCCCTCGCACTACGGCCGCATGTGCCCGATCGAGACCCCGGAAGGCCCGAACATCGGCCTGATCGGCTCGCTCGCCACGTTCGCGCGGATCAACTCGTTCGGTTTCATCGAGACCCCGTACCGCAAGGTCGAGGACGGCAAGGTCACCGAGCACATCGACTACCTGACCGCCGCCGAGGAGGTCGACTTCAACATCGCGCAGGCGAACGCCCCGCTCGATGCCGAGGGTCGCTTCACCGAGGCGCACGTGCTGGCGCGCCCGAAGGGCGGATCCGGCGAGGTCGACATGTTCCTCCCCGCCGAGATCGGCTACATCGACGTCTCGCCGCGCCAGATGGTGTCGGTCGCGACCTCGCTCGTGCCCTTCCTCGAGCACGACGACGCGCAGCGCGCGCTCATGGGCGCCAACATGCAGCGCCAGGCCGTGCCGCTGCTCCGTTCCGAGTCGCCGTTCGTCGGCACCGGTATGGAGGGCTACGCCGCCATCGACGCGGGTGACGTGATCACCGCCGACAAGGCCGGTGTGGTCTCCGAGGTCTCCGCCGACCGCGTCGTGGTCATGCTCGACGAGGGCGGCACGCAGGAGTACTACCTGCGCAAGTTCGACCGCTCGAACCACGGCACCTCCTACAACCAGAAGGTCGTCGTCTCCGCCGGTGAGCGGGTCGAGGTCGGCGAGGTCATCGCCGACGGCCCCGCCACGGAGAACGGCGAGCTCGCGCTCGGCAAGAACCTCCTCGTCGCGTTCATGACGTGGGAGGGTCACAACTTCGAGGACGCGATCATCCTCAGCCAGGATCTGGTGAAGGACGACACCCTCTCCTCGATCCACATCGAGGAGTACGAGGTCGACTCGCGCGACACGAAGCTGGGCAAGGAGGAGATCACCCGTGACCTCCCCAACGTCAGCCCTGAGCTGCTGAAGGACCTGGACGAGCGCGGCATCATCCGCATCGGCGCCGAGGTCCGCCCCGGCGACATCCTCGTCGGCAAGGTCACGCCGAAGGGCGAGACCGAGCTGAGCGCCGAGGAGCGCCTGCTCCGCGCGATCTTCAACGAGAAGAGCCGCGAGGTCCGCGACACCTCCCTGAAGGTGCCGCACGGCGAGCAGGGCACCGTCATCGCGGTCAAGGAGTTCAACGCCGAGGACGGCGACGACGAGCTCGGCTCCGGCGTCAACCGCCGCGTCGTGGTCTTCATCGCCCAGAAGCGCAAGATCACCGAGGGCGACAAGCTCGCCGGCCGCCACGGCAACAAGGGTGTCATCGCGAAGATCCTGCCCGTCGAGGACATGCCTTTCCTCTCCGACGGCACCCCGGTCGACGTCATCCTGAACCCGCTCGGCATCCCGGGCCGCATGAACTTCGGCCAGGTGCTSGAGACCCACCTCGGGTGGATCGCCAAGCAGGGCTGGAAGRTCGAGGGCAMCCCGGAGTGGGCCGCGCAGCTGCCCGAGGAGGCGTTCGACGTCGCCCCCGGCACCAAGGTCGCGACCCCGGTGTTCGACGGCGCTCACCAGGAGGAGATCGAAGGTCTCCTCGACTCGACGCTGCCGACCCGTGACGGCGTGCGCCTGATCGACTCGTCCGGYAAGACCACCCTGTTCGACGGCCGCTCCGGCGAGCCGTTCCCGGGGCAGATCTCCGTGGGCTACATGTACATCCTGAAGCTCCACCACCTCGTCGACGACAAGATCCACGCGCGCTCGACGGGCCCCTACTCGATGATCACCCAGCAGCCGCTCGGCGGTAAGGCCCAGTTCGGTGGCCAGCGCTTCGGTGAGATGGAGGTGTGGGCGCTCGAGGCCTACGGCGCCGCGTACGCGCTGCAGGAGCTCCTCACGATCAAGTCCGACGACATCCTCGGCCGCGTCAAGGTGTACGAGGCGATCGTCAAGGGCGAGAACATCCAGGAGCCGGGTATCCCGGAGTCGTTCAAGGTGCTCATGAAGGAGATGCAGTCGCTCTGCCTGAACGTCGAGGTCCTCTCGGCAGACGGCACGGCGGTCAACCTCCGCGACACCGATGACGAGGCCTTCCGCGCCGCCGAGGAGCTGGGGATCAACATCTCCAGCCGCTTCGAGTCCGCATCCATCGACGAGATCTGAGCATTCGGGGGATCCGGATCCGTTCCTGATCCCCCGAGGCCCTGACTTTTTCTTAAGAGAATTTCGACACAGGAGAACTAGTGCTCGACGCAACAACCTTCGATGAGCTTCGCATCGGCCTCGCCACCGCAGACGACATCCGCAAGTGGTCGTACGGTGAGGTCAAGAAGCCCGAGACCATCAACTACCGCACGCTGAAGCCGGAGAAGGACGGCCTCTTCGGCGAGCAGATCTTCGGCCCTTCCCGCGACTGGGAGTGCGCCTGCGGCAAGTACAAGCGTGTCCGCTTCAAGGGCATCGTCTGCGAGCGCTGCGGCGTGGAGGTCACCAAGAGCTCCGTCCGTCGTGAGCGCATGGGCCACATCGAGCTCGCCGCACCCGTCACCCACATCTGGTACTTCAAGGGCGTGCCCTCGCGCCTCGGCTACCTGCTGGACATGGCGCCGAAGGACCTCGAGAAGGTCATCTACTTCGCCGCGTACATGGTCATCTCGGTCGACGAGGACGCGCGTCACCGCGACCTGGCGACCCAGGAGAACAACATCCGCCTCGAGCTGAAGACGCTCGGCGACCGCCGCGACGCCAAGATCGCGGAGCGCCTGGCCAAGCTGGAGGAGGAGCTCGCGGCCCTCGAGGCCGAGGGTGCCAAGGCCGACGCCAAGAAGAAGGTCAAGGACGCCGCCGAGAAGGAGATGTCCCTGATCCGCAAGGGCGCTGACGAGGCGATCGTCAAGCTCGAGCGCGTGTGGGAGGACTTCCGCACCCTCGAGGTCGGAGCCCTGCGTCCTGAGGACGACGTGTTCCACGAGCTGCAGGACCGGTTCGGCCAGTACTTCGAGGCGCACATGGGCGCCGAGGCGATCCAGCGTCGCCTCGCGGCCTTCGACCTCGCCGCCGAGTCGGAGAAGCTGCACCTGCAGATCTCCGAGGGCAAGGGTCAGCGCAAGATCCGCGCGATCAAGCGCCTCAAGGTCGTGAACTCGTTCCTGGAGACCGGCATGAGCCCGGCCGCCATGGTGCTCGACGTCGTGCCGGTGATCCCGCCGGAGCTGCGCCCGATGGTGCAGCTGGACGGTGGCCGCTTCGCGACCAGCGACCTGAACGACCTGTACCGCCGCGTGATCAACCGCAACAACCGTCTTCGTCGTCTGATCGACCTCGGCGCCCCCGAGATCATCGTCAACAACGAGAAGCGGATGCTGCAGGAGGCCGTCGACGCGCTGTTCGACAACGGCCGCCGCGGTCGTCCCGTCACCGGCACCGGCAACCGCGCCCTGAAGTCCCTCAGCGACATGCTGAAGGGCAAGCAGGGTCGCTTCCGCCAGAACCTGCTCGGCAAGCGCGTGGACTACTCGGGCCGTTCGGTCATCATCGTCGGCCCGCAGCTCAAGCTGCACCAGTGCGGTCTGCCGAAGACGATGGCGATCGAGCTGTTCAAGCCGTTCGTGATCAAGCGCCTGATCGACCTGGGGCACTCCCAGAACATCAAGGCGGCCAAGCGCGCCGTCGAGCGCATGCGCCCCGAGGTCTGGGACGTGCTCGAGGAGATCATCCGCGAGCGCCCCGTGCTGCTGAACCGCGCCCCCACGCTGCACCGCCTGGGCATCCAGGCCTTCGAGCCGCAGCTCGTCGAGGGCAAGGCCATCCAGCTGCACCCGCTCGTCTGCGCGGCGTTCAACGCCGACTTCGACGGTGACCAGATGGCGGTGCACCTGCCGCTGTCGGTCGAGGCCCAGGCCGAGGCCCGCGTGCTGATGCTCGCCTCGAACAACATCCTCAAGCCGTCCGACGGCCGCCCGGTCACCCTGCCCTCGCAGGACATGATCATCGGCCTGCACCACCTGACCACGGTCAAGRRSGGYGCGMYCGGCGAGGGYCGTGCGTTCGGCTCCGTGGGCGAGGCGATCCTGGCCAAGGACGAGGGCACCCTCGACCTGCAGGCCAAGGTCCGCATCCGCATCCCGGGTCTGACCTTCCTCGAGGGCGAGGCCCCCGAGGGCTATGCGAGCCACGGCCTCGTGGACGCATCGCTCGGCCAGGCGATCTTCAACGACACCCTGCCCAAGGGCTACCCGTTCGTGCGCGAGGTCGCCGACAAGGGCAAGCTCTCGCAGATCGTCAACAAGCTCGCCGAGGAGTACCCGAAGGTCGAGACCGCCGCGTCCCTGGACCGCATCAAGGACGCCGGCTTCTACTGGGCCACGCGTTCGGGTGTGACCGTCGCGCTCAGTGACGTCATCACCCCGCCGAACAAGGCGGAGATCGTCGCGGGCTACGAGAAGCAGGCCGAGAAGATCCAGGCGCAGTACGACAAGGGTCTGACCACCGACGCCGAGCGTCGTCAGGAGCTCGTCGAGCTCTGGACGAAGGCGACCAACGAGGTCCAGGCCGAGATGCAGGCGAACTTCCCTGAGGACAACACCATCAACCGCATGGTGTCGTCGGGAGCGCGTGGTAACTGGCTGCAGATCCGTAACATCGCCGGTATGCGTGGTCTGGTGAACAACACCAAGGGTGAGTTCATCCCGCGTCCGATCATCTCCTCGTACCGCGAGGGCCTGTCGGTGGCGGAGTACTTCATCGCCACGCACGGTACCCGTAAGGGTCTCGCCGACACCGCTCTGCGTACGGCCGACTCGGGCTACCTGACCCGTCGTCTGGTCGACGTCTCGCAGGACGTCATCATCCGTGAGGACGACTGCGGCACGTCGAAGGGCCTGGAGCTGCCGATCGCCGCGCCGAACAGCGCCGGCGAGCTGGTGCGCGACGCGAACGTGGAGAACTCCGTGTTCGCCCGTACGCTCGCCTCCGACGTCGTGAACGCGGCCGGAGAGGTCGTCGCGACGGCCGGTGAGGACGTCGGCGAYGTGCTCATCGACAAGCTCGTCGCGGCGGGCGTGGAGTCGATCAAGGTCCGCTCCGTGCTGACCTGCGACTCGGCTGTCGGCGTCTGCGCGCAGTGCTACGGCCGCTCGCTCGCCACCGGCAAGACGGTGGACATCGGCGAGGCCGTCGGCATCATCGCGGCCCAGTCGATCGGTGAGCCCGGTACTCAGCTGACGATGCGTACCTTCCACCTCGCTTCGGCCGGTGACATCACCCAGGGTCTGCCCCGTGTGCAGGAGCTCTTCGAGGCCCGTACCCCGAAGGGCGCCACCCCGATCGCCGAGGCCGACGGCCGCATCACGATCGAGGAGACCGACAAGTCGAAGAAGGTCATCCTCACGCCCGACAACGGCGACGAGGAAGTGGTCTACCCGGTGCTGAAGCGTGCGACGCTTCTCGTCGAGGACGGCCAGCACGTCTCGGTCGGCGACCCGCTGCAGGTCGGCACGCTCGACCCCAAGGAGGTCATGCGCGTCATGGGCGCCCGTGAGGTGCAGCGCTACCTCGTCARCGGMGTGCAGGRCGTGTACCGCTCCCAGGGTGTGCCGATCCACGACAAGCACATCGAGGTCATCGTGCGCCAGATGCTCCGGAAGGTCACCGTGGTCGACCACGGCGACACCGGTCTGCTGCCCGGTGAGATGCTCGACGCGCGTCGGTACCAGGACGTCAACCGTGCGACCGTGGCCGCGGGCAAGCGCCCCGCGTCCGGCCGTCCGGAGCTGATGGGTATCACGAAGGCGTCGCTCGCGACCGAGTCGTGGCTGTCGGCCGCGTCCTTCCAGGAGACGACCCGCGTGCTCACGCAGGCCGCCATGGAGGGCAAGAGCGACCCGCTGGTCGGCCTCAAGGAGAACGTCATCATCGGAAAGCTGATCCCCGCGGGGACCGGTCTGCGCCGCTACCGCGACATCACGGTGGAGGCGACCGAGGAGGCCAAGAGCGAGCGCTACCCGAACCGGATCTTCGCATCCGACGGCGCGTACGCCGAGGGCGACTTCGGCTACGTCGACTTCGACGCGTTCTCGACCGACGACATCACGCCCGGCACTTACAACTGAGTTGCGTCGGCTGGGCTCAATGCTGCGGAGCAGCGTTGAGCCCAGATCGACGCAAGGTTGAGCGAGGACGCGCGCAGCGCGACCGAGTCGAAACCTGGACTGATCGTCTGACGAAGACCCCCGGATCCACACGGATCCGGGGGTCTTCGCGTATCCGGATCCGCGAACCCGCACCTTCCAAGGAGGAGAACTCGCGTTCGGGAGGAGGATACGCGTGCGTTCCTCCGCCGATCCGCGAATTCTCCTCCCGAACGCGAGATGCGTCGGAGGTCAGGATCCGAAGATGCTCGCCACGATGCTCGACGTGTAGCCGTTCGGGGAGAGGTTGGAGTACCGCGTGTCGATGAGCACGTCATCGCGCCAGAACAGGGTGCGCCCGTCGGTGACGGGGTACTTGGGATCCGCCCATTCCTTCTCACAGCGCGTGCCCTTGTCCGGTGTGTAGCAACTGAAGCCGTCGGTCTTGACGAGGCCGTTCAGCATGTCCAGAGCCTCACCGCGGTACTTGCGCGAGATCGTGGTGGTGATGTTCGTGGTGTCGGCCTTCGGATCCGCCCAGATGCAGATCAGGCTGCCGTCGGACTGCACGCCGCTCGGCCCGTACACGGGGGAGTTCAACGGGGTGTCGCCGAGCTGCGAGAGCACATCGGCGGACAGGATCGCCCTGCAGTCGGTCGGCAGGGCGACCGGCGTCGACGTCGGACTGGGCGTGGGTGAGCTGCTGGTGCCGGGGGAGGGGCTCTTCGTCGGGTGCGCCGGATCCGATCCGGCCGCGGTGCCGCCTGCGGAGGCGGACGGGCTCGAGGCGGTACCGGGCAACGTCGGGGTGCACGCGGCCAGCGCGGCGACGAGGGTGAGGGCGGCGAGGGCGACCGCGGCGCTGCGTGTCTTCATGGCGTCAGGATAGGGCCAGGGCTTCGCCGGTCCGGGCGGCGCTCCGGAGTAGCCTGGGGAGACCTGCGGAGCGACTCCGCAGGGAAGGGGGGGCGGCATGGCCGAGCAGCGGGTGGTGATCCTGGGAGAGGCGTGGGTCGACGAGATCCGTGACCCGGGCGGGATGCGTGAGCGCGTGACCGGCGACGCCGTGGAGCTCGCGACGGCCCTGCGCGGCGACGGCCTCGTCGTGACCGTCGTGACGCCGCTCGGAGACGACGCCGACGGAGAACGGGTACGCACCGCCCTGCATGATCGCGGGATCCGCCTCGTCCCCGTTCCCGCGCCCGAGGGCACCCTGCGCCGTTCGATCGTGCGGGACCGCGCAGGCGCCGAGATCGAGCTGCGCCGGGGTGACGGTGCGTTCCCCGACACGCGCCGGTCGCTGGCCGCGCAGACCGAGGCCGACGTGATCGTGGATCTCCGCGATCGTGCGATCACCACGGTCGCCGAAGCTCGCGACGAGGTGCTGGCAGCCCTCGGGCTTGCCGTCGTCGCGCCGGCGTCGCTCCCGCAGGAGTCGGTGCTGCGGGAAGGGGATGCGGTCGAAGAAGCGGCCAGCGACGGGGCACTCGCCGATGCGCCTGCCGACGGTGCACTCGCCGACGCCTCGGCAGAGAACCCGATGGTCGTCGAGGCGCCAGGGCGTCCGCTGCTCCTGCCCGCCCCGATCGTCGCGGGGACGTACCGCCACTCCCCGGTGCARCTCCTGCCCGCGCCGCCCGCGGCACACGCACCGGCACCCGACTGGTACGGCCTCGAAGCCCGGATCGCGCGCGTCGCGACCTGACCTCGCGGGCGCTGCCTGACCCCGTACATGCTCGTGTTGCGCGACCATTGACCGCAGGAGCGCGCCGACGAGACGTGTACGGGGCGCAGAGTCCGATCCGGTCAGCCGCGGGGCACCCAGCGCGTCGGCGGGTGCGTGCGGCGCACGAGTCCCCGCAGCTCTTCGAGGGGGGCATCGGCGCCGAACGCCCCGACTGCCCGCGCCTGCACGAGCACGTTCCCGAGTGCGGTGGCCTCAACGGGGCCGGCCAGCACCGGCAGTCCCGTGCGGTCGGCCGTCGCCTGGCAGAGCAGCCGATTGAGGGATCCGCCCCCGATGAGGTCGATCGCCTCGATCGCCGTGCCAGTGAGTGCGGATGCCGTCGATACGGCGTCCGCGAACGCCTGCGCGATCGATTCGACGATCATGCGCACGAACGCCGCCCGTTCGGATGGCGGCTCGGCTCCCGTCGCACGCACGACTGCCGCGATGCGCGCGGGCATGTCGCCCGGACTGCCCACTGACGGGTCGTTCGCGTCGAACAGCGGCACCTCCGGACTCGCGGCAGCGGCGTCGAGCAGCGCGGGCAGATCGATCGGCGCGCCGTCTTCGCCCTCCCAGGCGCGCACGGTCTCGCTGAGCAGCCACAGCCCGGCCACATTGTGCAGGAAGCGGATCCGTCCGTCCACGCCGAGCTCGTGCGTGAAGCCGGCATCGCGTGCGGCGTCGGTGAGCACCGGCTCGGTGGTTTCGAGCCCGACCAGCCCCCAGGTGCCGCAGGAGATGTACGCCGTGGACGGGGAGGCGAGGGGTGCGGCAGCGACCGCCGAGGCSGTGTCGTGCGAGCCGACCGCGACGACGGGCAGATCCGCGCCGATCCGCGCGGCGATGGCGGGGAGCAACCGTCCGATCCGCGCGCCAGGATCGACCAGCGGCGGCAGCAGTGCCGGACGGATGCCGATCCGTTCCGCGAGCGCGAGATCCCACTCCCGGTCGTGCACGCCGAGCAGCCCCGTCGTGGAGGCATTCGTCCGCTCGGCGACCCTGGCGCCCGTCAGACGATGCGCGAGGAGGTCGGGGATGAGCAGCAGGGTCTCCGCCTCGGCGGCGCGCTCGTCGGCGGCGAGCTGGTACAGGGAGGTGAAGGGGAGGAACTGCAAGCCGTTGCGGGGGTACAGCTCGGCGAACGGCACGCGCGCGTGCACGAGGTCGGCCCCGCGCGCGCCGCGCTCGTCGCGATAGTGGAACGGCTCGGCCAGCAGCGCGTCGCCCCGCAGCAGGCCGTAATCGACCGCCCAGGTGTCGATGCCGATGCTCTCGATCGCGGGCTCGCGGCGCACCGCTTCGGCGAGACCCGCGATGACATGATCCACGAGCATCTCGAAGTCCCAGTGCAGACCGTCCGCGCACCGCACGGGCCCGTTCGGGAAGCGCGCGACCTGCTCGAGCTCGAGCACGTCCGTCCCGACGCGGCCGATCATCACCCGCCCGCTGGTGGCCCCGAGATCGACCGCGGCGAAGGCGCGCGGGCGGTGCGCGGCGTTCACAGAGCCGGCTCCTGCACTCGACGAGCCGTGCGCGTCCGCAGGCCGCGTGCGTGCTGCGGCGCGGTCATCGCAGGAACGCGGCCGCGACGCCGGAGTCGACCGGGATGTGCAGGCCCGTGGTGCGGCTGAGCTCAGGGCCGGTGAGCACGTAGACGGCGTCCGCGACGTTCTCCGGCACGACCTCGCGCTTGAGGATCGTGCGGTTGGCGTAGAACTGGCCGAGGTCCTCCTCGGCGACACCGTAGGTGGCGGCCCGGTTCGCGCCCCACCCCGAGGCGAAGATGCCGGATCCGCGCACCACGCCGTCGGGGTTGATACCGTTCACCCGCACGCCGTGCTCGCCGAGCTCGACGGCCAGCAGTCGCACCTGGTGGGCCTGGTCGGCCTTCGTGGCGGAATAGGCGATGTTGTTGGGGCCGGCGAACACGCTGTTCTTGGAGGAGATGTAGACGATGTCTCCACCGAGCTTCTGATCGATGAGGATCTTCGCGGCGGCCCGCGAGACGAGGAAGGATCCCTTCGCCATCACGTCATGCTGCAGATCCCAGTCCTTCTCCGTGGTCTCCAGCAGCGGCTTGGAGAGCGAGAGCCCCGCATTGTTGACGACGAGGTCGACGCCGCCGAACGCGAGCACGGCCTCGTCGAGAGCGGCCCGCACGGCGTCGGCGTCGGCGACGTTCGCCGCGACGCCGATCGCGACGTCGGTGTTGCCGAGCTCGGCGGCCGCGGCCCGGGCCTTGTCCAGGTCGAGGTCGGCGACGACCACGCAGGCGCCCTCCGCCGCGAGACGGGTCGCGATCGCCTTCCCGATCCCGGATGCGGCTCCCGTGACGAACGCGATCCGTCCCTGGTGCGAGCGCGGCTTCGGYATCCGCTGCAGCTTGGCCTCCTCGAGGGCCCAGTACTCGATGCGGAACTTCTCCTCGTCGGAGATGGGGGAGTACGTCGATAGCGCTTCGGCGCCGCGCATCACGTTGATCGCGTTGACGTAGAACTCGCCGGCCACGCGTGCGGTCTGCTTGTTCGCGCCGTAGGAGAACATGCCCACCCCGGGGACCAGCACGATCAGCGGATCCGCTCCCCGGATCGCGGGAGAGGCGGCGTCGGCGTGGGCGTCGTAGTACGCCTGGTAGTCCGCGCGGTACGCGGCGTGCAGTTCGTGCAGGCGCGCGATCTGCTCCTCGACGGTCGCCGTCGCGGGCAGGTCGAGGATGAGCGGCTTCACCTTGGTGCGCAGGAAGTGGTCGGGGCAGCTCGTGCCGAGCGTGGCGAGGGCCGGCGCCTTCTCGGAGGCGAGGAAGTCGAGCACCGCCTCGGGGTCGGTGAAGTGGCCGACCATGGGCTTGTCGGTCGAGGCGATGCCGCGGATCGTGCCGGCGAGGGCGGCGGCGCGCTCGCGGCGCTCGTGTTCGGGAAGCGCCTCGAACCCGGCCCGGACGCCGCCGAACGGCTCCGCCTTGCCGTGCTCGGCGATGTGGGCGGCGGCGGTCTCGATGATCCAGAGCGAGTTCGCCTCGGCCTCCTCGGACGTGTCGCCCCACGCGGTGATGCCGTGCCCGCCCAGGATGCAGCCGATCGCGTCGGGGTTCTCGGCCTTGATCCGTGCGATGTCCAGGCCGAGCTGGAATCCGGGGCGCCGCCACGGCACCCACGCGACACGCTGTCGCCCTGCAACATCGCCGAAGATCTCCGCGGTCAGCGCCTCCCCATCGGCCGCGGTCGCGATCGCGATGCCGCTGTCGGGGTGCAGATGGTCCACGTGCACGGCGTCGACGAGCCCGTGCATCGCGGTGTCGATCGACGGGGCCGCCCCGCCCCTGCCGTGCAGGCAGTAGTCGAACGCGGCGACCATCTCGTCCTCGCGCTCAACGCCGGGGTACACATCCTGCAGTGCACGCAGGCGGTCCAGGCGCAGCACGGCTAGGCCCTGCTCGGTGAGGGTGCCCAGGTCGCCGCCCGAGCCCTTCACCCACAGGAGCTCGACGGGCTGCCCCGTGACGGGATCCGTGTCGGTGCCCTTCGCGGAGGTGTTCCCACCCGCGTAGTTCGTGTTCTTCGGGTCGGCGCCCAGGCGGTTGCTGCGCTCGATGAGTGCGGCGGCGGTGGGGGTGGTCATGTCGGTTCCTTGGTAGCGGTGATCGTTCGGGATGCAGCGGGGGAGGGTGCGCTCAGGCGCCCCAGCCGGCCTGGGCGCCGCCGACGCGCTCGGCGGCGATGTTCTCGAGATAGCCCGAGGCTCCGAAGGCCGCCATCGGGTCTGCGGGCAGGCCGCGGTCTTCGCGCCAGGCGGCGAGGGCAGGACGGACGTCGGTGTAGAACGCGTCCATGAGCACGGCGTTCGCGGCCAGCACGTCGTTCGCGCGCTGGGCTGCGGCCAGCGCCTCGCGGTCGATCAGCAGGGCGCGTGCCGTCATCTCCTGCACGTTCAGCACCGAGCGGATCTGTCCGGGGATCTTCGCCTCGATGTTGTGGCACTGGTCGAGCATGAACGCGACGTCGGGGTTGTTCAGGCCACCGCCGCGGATCACCTCGGCGAGGATGCGGAACAGCTGGAACGGATCCGCCGCCCCCACGATGAGGTCGTCGTCGGCGTAGAAGCGCGAGTTGAAATCGAACGAGCCGAGCTTGCCGAGGCGCAGCAGCTGCATCACGATGAACTCGATGTTCGTGCCGGGAGCGTGGTGGCCGGTGTCCAGGCACACCATCGCCCGCTCGCCGAGGGCGGACACCTGCGCGTAGCTGGTCCCCCAGTCGGGGACGTCGGTGTGGTAGAAAGACGGCTCGAAGAACTTGTACTCCAGGACCAGGCGCTGCTCGTCGCCGAGGCGCGCGTAGATCTGCTGCAGCGAATCCTGCAGTCGGTCCTGCCGGGAGCGCATGTCGTTCTGCCCGGGATAGTTGGATCCCTCGGCGAGCCAGATCTTCAGATCCCGGGATCCGGTCGCGTGCATCACGTCGATGCAGGCGAGGTGGTGATCGATCGCCTTCTGCCGGATCCGGTCGTCCTCGTGCGCGAGGGCGCCGAACTTGTAGTCCTCGTCCTGGAACGTGTTGGAGTTGACCGTGCCCAGGGCGACGCCGTGGTCCTCCGCGTGCCGACGCAGGTCCTCGAAGGAGTCCACCAGATCCCACGGGATGTGCAGGGCCACGGTTGGCGCGAGAGCCGTGTGCGCGTGCACCTGGGCGGCGTCGGCGATCTTCTCGAACGGGTCGCGCGGCGTGCCCGGGGTGCCGAACACGCGGAAGCGGGTGCCGGAGTTGCCGAACGCCCAACTGGGCAGCTCGATCGCCTGCTTCTCGAGTTCGGCGAGGATCACTGGGGAGAGCGTGGTCATGATGCGGTGCTTTCTTCGATGCGGGTGGCGCGGAGGGTGTGCGTGCCAGGGGTGAGCTCGGTGGGTCCTTCCAAGATCCAGCCCGGGGCAAGGGCGATGTCGGCCGTGACTCCGAACGGGACCTCGACCGTGAGATCCGCGCCGGCGGCGTCGCGCCGCCAGTCCACCGCGATCCGCCCGGCGGGGGCGTCCACGTGCGCCTGGCAGTGATCGAGCACGCCGTCGAGGTCGGGGGCGATGCGCGTACGCCGATACCCGGGCTCGATGAGCTCGATCCCCGCGACGCGGCGCATCATCCAGTCGACGACGCAGCCGAAGGCGTAGTGGTTCATCGACATCCGCTCGACCGTGCCGTCCTCGTGCACGGCTTTCCACGCCTCCCAGATGGTGGTGGCGCCGTGGTCGACCTCGTACAGCCAGGAGGGCGCCGTGTCCTGCACCAGCAGTGCCCGTGCGCGGTCGGCGTGCCCCTCGTCCCACAGCACGTCGAGCAGGAACGGCACGGAGACGAAGCCGGTGTCCAGATGCACGCCCGCCTCGTGAACGAGCTCGACGAGCCGGGCGACGACGCGCGGGCGGAGATCATCGGGCACGGCGTCGAAGGCGAGGGCGAGCACGGCGATGCCCTGCATGTCCGGCCCGATCCGGCCGTCGTCGCCCACGTACTCGGCGGCGAAGGCGGCGCGCACCGCGGCGGCGTGCTCCCTCGCCTGAGCGGCGGTGGCCGTATCGCCGAGCGCCTCCGCGGAAGCGGCGTAGAGATCCAGAGAGCGGATCTGGAACAGCGGTCCCGTGAGCTCGGCCGTCAGCTGCGGGGCGAGCATGATGGCCGCGAACTCATCGAGGCCTTCCGACTCGGGACGGGATCCGTCCAGGGTCGACGGCGCGAGCCAGTCGCCGAAATTCATGCGCCCGTTCCAGAGCAGCCGCTGCCGGGCCAGGCGCTCCGCGGAGAGCGTCTCCGGATCCAGGTGCGCCGGCAGCGCGGCGGCGGCGTCGGCCGTCTGGTGCTCGACCCAGGCGCGCATGGCGTCGATGTTGTCGCGCAGGAAGCGAGGATCGCCGTAGTGGCGGTACAGCTCCCAGGGAGCGATCGTGATCGCGTCACTCCATCCCGCGGCGTCGGTGATGTCGCCGAGGCCCGCGTTCGGGCGGTCCGGATCGTCCATGGCCGGCGGCATCGGCACGATGATGGGCACGATGYCGTCGTGAGCTGCCTGGTCGACGCGGACGTTGCGCAGCCAGCGGTCCAGGAACGAGGCCACGCCCATGAGGGTCGCCGCGGTCGGCGTGAAGATCTGCAGGTCGCCGGTCCATCCGGCGCGTTCGCGCTGCGGGCAGTCGGTCGGCACCGCGAGGAAGTTGGAGCGCTGCGACCAGATCGTGTTCTCCACCAGGCGGTCCAGCCGCGCGTGAGACGAGGAGAAGGAGGCGGTCTGCGCGAGGTCGTTGGCGATGACGGCCGCGGTGAAGTCCTCGGGCGCGGGCGTTCCGGGGTAGCCGATCAGCTTGACGTAGCGGAACCCGTGGAAGGTGAACAGCGGCTCCCATTCCTCGCCGTCCGGGTGGCCGGCCAGCACGTACTCGTCGGCCTGGTCCTTGTTCACCCCGAGGATGTTGTCGAGGAAGTTGCCCTCCGCATCGACCACCTCGGCATGTTCGAGGCGGACGACGGTGCCGCGCTCGCCGCGGACCCGCATGCGCACCCGGCCGGCCATGACCTGGCCGAAGTCGATCACGGTCTCGCCGGCCGGCGTCGTCAGGATGCGCTGCGCCGGCAGCTCGCGGACGCGGCGGATCGGCTCTCCGACGAACGGCACGAGGGGCACGGACACGGGGACGAGCGCGCACGGCGTCCACTCCTGGGATGCCACGGCGTCGGCCGACGGCTCATCCCAMCCCGGCATCTCGGCACGCGCGTCATGGCGCTCCCCGATGAAGATGTCCGACCAGTCGATCGGGCCGCGGGAGCTGCGCACCGACGCATCCGGGCGGATCACGCGCCGGGTGCCGTCGGGGAGGTCGATCTCCAGCCGCCAGGTGGCGCGGAGGATGTCGCCGTACTGGGCGCTGCGCCCGAGGATGGAGATCCGCCCGGCGTACCAGCCGTCGCCCAGGATCACGCCGAGCACGTTGGCGCCTTCGCCCAGCAGCGAGGTGACATCGTGCGTCATCACCGAGATCTCGTGCTGATAGCTCTCGTAGCCCGGCGCCAGCAACCCGTCCCCGACCGGGCGTCCGTTCAGCGACGGCTGATGTACGCCCTGGCTGCTGATGCGCAGTCGCGCCGACACCGGCGCGGCGGGCAGATCGAACTTCTGACGCAGATGGCGTGGCGGGTGCAGGCGCTCGCCGGGCGGGGCCGCATTCTCGGCAGGGGCGAACGTCTCCGGACCGATCGCGAGCGGCCCCTCGGCGAGCACGCGCTCCTGCTCGGGCTCGGCCCACGGCGCGTCCCACTCCGCGAGGCCGAGGCCGAAGCCGGCGGACGCTTCGACCACACCGCCGTCCGCATCGCGCACGGCGAGCCGCCAGCGGTAGTCCGCGCCCGGGGTGCCCGCGAAGTCGACGGGTTCGAGCGCGGTCGCGTCCGAGTCGATCCATCCGGAGTCGTGTGCGAGCGCGCCGTCCGCGGACGTGATGCGGATCCGGTGCGCGCGGGGCGCGGATACCGCATCCTCCGCTCGCACCCGCCAGGTGAGCCGCGGGGTGGCGCGGCGCAGTGCGAGCGGGTTCTCGAGGTGATCTGCGCGGAGGTCGGACAGGACGAGAGGCATCGACGGGGCTCCTTTGCTCTGAATCGATTCAAAAATCTGAGACCGACGATACGACCTCGCCATGGAGTCGTCAAGTGACGCATAACTGCACGGTGAACTCCCCGCGAATCGGATCCGGCGTCGGGCTTGTGAATCGATTCAAAGGTTGCTAGCGTGCAAGCACCCCGGATCCGCAGCGCCTGCCCGGCCGCCGCATTCCGCATCGCTCACGTTCAAAGGAGAACCATGACCGTCGCAGCCCCCGCCGTCCGCCGCCCGAACCCCTGGTGGGTCGGCATCGTATGCGGTATGGCGTCGTACATCGATGCCGCCACGATCGTCTCGACCGGCATCGCCCTCGTGATCTATCAGCACACGATCGGCCTCACCCCGGATCAGATCGGCATCCTGTCCGGAATGCTCACACTCTCCATCGCGATCGGCGCGATCTTCGGCGGCCGGCTCGGTGACGCGCTCGGCCGGCGCACCGTCTTCCTCGTCACGATGCTCATCGTGATCGTCGGCATCGCCCTGCTGGTGTTCGGGGCGTCGTTCCCCGCGCTGCTCGCCGGCGTCGTCCTCGCAGGCCTCGGAACCGGCGCCGATCTGCCCGTGTCGCTCTCGACCATCTCGGAGGCCGCCACGGAGAAGAACCGCGGCGCGATCATCGGGTTCTCCAACATCCTCTGGGTCGTCGGGATCCTCGGGACGATCGTGATCGCGACGTTCGCGGGCGGTCTCG
The DNA here is from genome assembly GCF_056398985.1 of Microbacterium sp. 01T413_2. NCBI lineage: Bacteria > Bacillati > Actinomycetota > Actinomycetes > Micrococcales > Microbacteriaceae > Microbacterium > Microbacterium sp. 01T413_2. Next base: position 6,110 of record NZ_JBFTQL010000026.1, on the reverse strand, counting down.
GGCGTCTCGGCGGTCAGCTGCTGTTCGGTCAGGTCGGGATCGTCGCCGCACTCGTCTTCCTCGCGCGACTCACGATCCCGGAGTCGCCGTTCTGGCTGGCGGCGCGCGATGAGCGTCGTCGTGGTGTCGTGACCGTGCGGGCCGACCGCGCCTCGGTGCGCGACCTGCTGCGCAAGCCCTATGTCGGTCCGTTCGTCGCGCTGCTGATCTTCTACGCGCTCACCAACGTCGGCGCCAACACCGGCGGCCAGTTCGGCACCTACCTGGCGGTCAACGTCGCGGGCATCCCCGTCCAGCTGAACTCCGCGATCGGCCTGGCGTCGTTCCCGATCGGTCTGCTCGCAGGCCTCTGGTTCATGCGCATCGTCGATGGCAAGCGCCGGATGACCTACTTCGTCTTCGGAGCGGTCGTGCTTCTTCTCGGGTATCTGACGCCCGCGGTCCTCGGCTTCAGCCTGCCCACGATCATCGCCATGAACCTGTTCATGGGCATCGGCGGCGCCTTCGCGTTCGAGGGCATCATGAAGGTGTGGACACAGGAGTCGTTCCCGACCCTGCTGCGCACGACGGCGCAGGGCGCCGTCATCGCGATCGCCCGGGTCGTCGCGGCGCTGCTCGCCTTCGTCRCCCCCGCCCTCATCGCCGTCAGCCCGCAGGGACTGTACGCCGTGCTGAGCGGGGTCGTGGCCATCGGTCTCGTCGTGGCCTGGTTCGCCTTCCGTCGCGCGGGCGAGAGCCAGTTCGTCACGGAGTCGCTGCCCACCGTCGTCGTCGAGGCGGAGGCCGAGGCCGCTGCCCCTATCGAATCCTGACCGTTCGACCACACGCCTGACCATGATCCGGAAGGACCGAGATGCACACCCCTCTCCACCAGGCCGACTTCCTCACCGCGGGGGCTCCGCGCGAGGCCGCGATCCGCTTCCGGCGGGCCGTTGCTCCCGCCCAGCCGCGCGACGCCGTCGCCTCCGCACGTCTCAGCGCCACCGCGCTGGGCGTGTATGAAGCGCGGCTCGACGGTGCACCGGTCTCGGACTCCGTGCTCGACCCCGGCTGGAACGCGTACGAGTGGCGACTCCCGTTCCAGAGCTGGGATGTGACGGAGGCGGTGCACGGCGGATCCGGGGATCTCTCCCTCGAGGTTCTGCTGGGCAACGGCTGGTACCGCGGTGATCTCGGGTTCGAGGGAGCGAACGCGAACTACGGGGAGGAGATCGCCGTCGCGCTCGCCCTGGAGCTCGTCTTCGATGACGGCACCGTCCAGACCATCGTGACCGATCCGGAATGGACGGCCGAGACCTCCGAGGTGCTGCGCAACTCGCTCTACAACGGCGAGAGCATCGATGCGCGCCTTCGTGGCGTGCCGGGGGAGACGCTGACCGTTCAGACGGTCGAGGTGGACCGATCCCGGCTCATCGCGCAGGCGGGTCCGCCCGTGAAGAGGCAGGAGACACTGCGCCCGGAGCGCATCTGGGCCTCGCCGTCTGGCCGCACGCTCGTCGACTTCGGCCAGAACCTGGTGGGCTGGGTGCGGGTGACGGTTCACGGGCCGAGTGGCGCCGAGGTCGTGCTGCGGCATGCCGAGGTGCTCGAGGACGGCGAGCTGGGCACACGTCCGCTGCGCGCCGCGCAGGCCACCGACGTGTTCGTCCTGTCCGGCGGGCAGGACGTGTTCGAGCCGACGCTGACCTTCCACGGCTTCCGCTACGTCGAGGTCGCGGGCTGGCCGGGGGAGCTGCGTGCCGAGGATCTGGAGGCCGTGGTGGTCCACTCCGACATGCGCCGAACCGGATTCTTCGAGTGCTCGGAGCCGCTCGTGAACCAGCTCGTGCAGAACTCGGTGTGGGGGCAGAAGGGCAACTTCCTCAGCGTGCCGACCGACTGCCCGCAGCGCGACGAGCGCCTGGGCTGGACGGGTGACATCGCCGCCTACGCGGCGTCGGCGTCGTTCCAGTTCGACACGTCCGACTTCCTGCACGACTGGCTCGAGGACCTGCACGCCGAGGCGCGCAACTCCCCGGCCGGGATCGTCCCGATCGTCGTGCCCGACGTGCTGAAGTACGCGCACTTCGGCGAGGACTTCGCGTTCCCGGAGCTGGGCGCGACAGCGATCTGGGGGGACGCCGCGGTGTGGGTGCCGGAGGCGCTGTGGCGCGCCTACGGCGACCGCGAGCGACTGGCGGCGCACTATCCGGCGATGGTGCTGCACCTCGAGTCCGTCGAGCGGGTGCTCTCGCCGACCGGCCTGTGGGATCAGGGCTTCCAGTTCGGCGACTGGCTGGACCCGGACGCTCCGCCGGAGAATCCCGCCGCGGCGAAGGCGGATCCGCATGTCGTCGCCACCGCGTGCCTTTACCGCTCGGCCGCGTTCACCGCGGAGGCGGCGGGAATCCTGGGTCGTACCGAAGAAGCCCGGCGCTGGCAGGCGCTGGCGGATCGGGTGCGCACGGCGTTCCAGGAGCACTACGTCGAGGACGGCCGGGTGCGCTCCGACTGCGTCACGGTCTACGCCTTGGCGATCTGCTTCGGGCTGCTGGAGGACGCAGCCCGCGAGAAGGCCGCGGATCGCCTGGCCGAGCTCGTGCGCGCCGGCGGCTATCGCGTCACCACCGGGTTCGCCGGCACGCCGTTCGTCACCTGGGCTCTGTCCGAGACCGGGCACGTGGAGGACGCCTACCGGCTGCTGCTCGAGACGGAGAACCCCTCCTGGCTCTACCCCGTGACGATGGGCGCGACCACCGTATGGGAGCGGTGGGACTCGATGCTGCCGGACGGATCCATCAACCCGGGCGAGATGACGAGCTTCAACCACTACGCGCTCGGCGCCGTCGTCGACTGGGTCCATCAGGTGGTGGGCGGCATCCGCCCGGCGGAGCCCGGCTATGCGAAGCTGCGCATCGAGCCGGTTCCCGGGCCGGGCATCACCTGGGCGCGCACGCGCTACGACGCCGCCGCGGGCGAGATCGCCGTGCACTGGCGCACCGAAGACGACGGATTCGTGCTCGAGGCCCGGATCCCGGAGGGCGTGCCCGCGGAGATCGTCCTGCCCGACGGATCGACGCACGACGTCGTCGGAGGCGAGCACCGCTTCGTCGCATGAAGGCGGCCGCGCCCGGAGGTCCCGGGCGCGGCTCGGCCCATGCCCTAGGCTCGCTGTGCGGGAGAGGGGACGGCGATGGTCGTGAGCGTCCGGGAAGTGGCCGAGGACGCCGGCGTGTCGGTCGGCACGGTGTCGAACGTCCTGAACCGTCCGGAGCGGGTCGCCGCCGAGACCGTGACGCGCGTCCAGGCCTCGATCGCGCGCCTCGGATATGTGCGCAACGACGCGGCCCGGCAGCTGCGAGCCGGACGCAGCCGTACCATCGGGCTCGTCGTGCTCGACATCCGCAACCCCTTCTTCGCCGAAGTCGTCCGCGGCGCCGAGCAGCGCGCCGACCAGCACGGGATGTCGGTGCTCGTCGCGAACAGCGACGAGAGCGCACGCCGTGAGGCCATGCTCTTGGATCTGTTCGAGGAGCAGAGGGTGGCAGGGGTGCTCATCACGCCGGTCGCCGAGGCGCTGCCGCGGCTGCAGCAGATGCGCGATCGCGGCACCCTCAGCGTCCTCGTCGACCGCGAATCGCGCGATCCCGGGTTCTCCTCCGTCGCCGTGGATGACGTCGAGGGCGGGCGGATCGCTGCCGCGCACCTGCTGGAGGGTGGACGCCGCCGGCTCGCGTTCGTCGGCGGACCGGTCTCGCTGCGACAGGTCTCGGACCGCCTGAGCGGAGCACAGGCCGTGGCGGCCGCGGCCGGAGTGGCCCTGGAGTTCATGGCGACGGAGGCGCTCACCGTGGAGGAGGGTCGTCGTGCGGGCAGATTGCTCATGGAGCGCCCCGCAGCGGAGCGCCCGGATGCGGTGTTCGCGGCGAACGACCTGGTGGCGCTGGGCATGCTGCAGAGCCTGGTGATGGCCGGGGACGCGCGCGTCCCGGAGGACATCGCACTCATCGGATACGACGACATCGACTTCGCTGAAGCCGCGGTGATCCCGCTGAGCTCGATCCGCCAGCCCGCCGAACTCATCGGATCCACGGCGGTCGACCTTCTGCTCGGTGCGTCCGAGGGGGGCGAAGCGGCCGCTGAACGTGTGCTGTACCGGCCGGAACTCGTCGCCCGCGCGTCGACGCTGGGCGCCTGAACGCGGGCTCTAGGGCGGCTCCGGCCGCTCGATTTCTCGTGGCCGGATCCGCCGGGTATGCTTGATCTTCGCGCCCCCGGTCGGCTGGAAAAGCGGGACGGGCGTGCATTGGCAAGTTGCCCGAGCGGCCAAAGGGAGCTGACTGTAAATCAGCCGCGTCATGCTTCGGGGGTTCGAATCCCTCACTTGCCACCCAGCACGAAGGGCCCCCGCGACGCGGGGGCCCTTCGTCGTTCGCGGATCCCTCAGCGCTGGGCGGTCTTCGGTGTGCGGTTCTCCGCACTGACCATCCAGGAGAGCTGCTCGATCCGCTCCAGGATCGTGTGCAGGATGTCGGCCGTGGTGGGGTCCTCCTCGTCGACCCGGTCGTGCACGTCCCGGCAGGTCGCCGCGACGCCGTCGAGACGTTCCGTCATGAGGTCGATCGCGTCGCCGGTTGCGATCTCTCCCTGCGGGCATTCGGGCAGCGATGTCGTCTCGGCGACCACGTCGCTGCGGCCGTCGGGCAAGGCGTGGAGGGCGCGCATGCGCTCGGCGACCGTGTCGGCGAACGCACGGCTCGCCTCGATGATCTCGTCGAGCTGCAGGTGGGTGTCTCGGAAGTTGGTGCCGACGACGTTCCAGTGCACCTGCTTGCCCTGCAGGGACAGTTCGATGAGATCGACGAGCACGCGCTGCATGTCGTCGCTCAGCGTCTGGGACGCCGTGAAGCCCTTCTCGGCGTTCTCCTCAGCGGTGCGCTGCGCGCCGCGCGCGGGCTTACGACGGTTCTTCGTGGCGGTCGATGCCTGGGGGCTCATGGGACTCCTCACTGTCACGGCGGCGCGGCATCCGCGCGCCCGTCTGCTCATACGCCCCGCACGCTAACCAAGCGCGTGCGGGAACGGTACGGGCTTGCGCCTTACCGCCGTGAGCATTAGGGGCGACGGAGCGCCGTCACCGCAGGGGGAAGCCCCGGCTACCGGAGCGGCGCGCATGCGCTACCGGACTTCGATGGCACCGTCAAGCCCCTCCACGTCGACGCAGGTGATGGCTACGTTCGACGCTGTCAGCAAGAATGCGCTCCCGGCGCATGCGGGGTCCCCCAGGCCTACGGGTCGCCCGCCAAGCCGCGGAACGCTGAGGGGTCCGGCCGGGTTCGCCTCCGGTCGGACCCCTCTTGTCAAGGGTTCTGAGAACACTGGGCATCCCATGCGAGAAAGGCGCGATTCCTGCGGGCATCGGCTGCGAGGCGTAGCGTCCGGAGCATGTCCACTCTCTATTACGGAAGCGCAGAACACGCCATCGAGATCGAGGACGTCACCCTCGCTCACCTCAAGGTCGTGATCGCCACGAAGCTCCGGCGGAACGAGAGTTTCACCCTGTCCTGGCAGCATGACGGCGACCAGCCACTCGGCCGCACCACGGTCTGGCTGCACCCGTCGATCGAGCTCCGCTTCGAGTTCGCCGACCCGAACCCGCCGGAGCTGGATCCGGCGAGGATCCAGGCGATCGCCAACTCTGCCAACACGTCGGGCGGGATCCTGATCCCCTACGAGCAGATCCTCGAGGCCGCCTGACGCTTGCCGAGACGAACTCTCACGCGACCCGAGACGAAGGGGCCCCGCTGCGGGCCCCTTCGTCGTCCCCGGATGCGTGTGGCGGTGCCGGGCGCGAGTTCCGAGCCCTGCCGGACATGTGCTTCTTAGACTGGTCATCATGCGTGCGCTCACCGAAGACCAGATCCGGGCGTCGTTCCGCAACGCCGAGCCCGACGAGGCCGCCGAGATCGCGATGCCGCACGACCTGCTGCTCGCCGAGTGGGACTACCTCGACTTCTTCGCGTGGCGGGATCCGATCGCATCCCGCAGCGGTTACATCGTCATCGAGCAGGCCGGCGAGCCGGTCGGGATCGTGCTGCGGGGAGCGGATCCGTCCCGGGTGCGCTCCGGCA
>NZ_JBFTQL010000025.1:0-58351 GCF_056398985.1 Microbacterium sp. 01T413_2 | reverse complement strand
GCGTGCGCTGGATGCCGCCGCCCTGCACGCGCGGCCGGTGCCGGACGTGTCGGGGCGCTCGGCGTTCACGACCGCCGCACGAGCCCTCGCCGCGACGCTGCTGCGCGACGAGCAGAGCCCCGCGACGCGGCGCGCGCGGCGGCGCGGGGCTGCGGCGGCGGTCTGATCGACGCTCCGCCGGATGTGGCGCCTACTGCCGGTAGCTCGCCAGGAAGTTGCCGAGGCGCTCGATGGCTTCGGTGATCACCCGCGGCTCGGGCAGCGTCACCACGCGCAGGTGGTCCGGTGTCGGCCAGTTGAAGCCCGTGCCTTGCACGAGCAGGATCCGCTCCGCGACCAGCAGGTCGTAGATGAGCTTCGCGTCGTCGTGGATCTCGTGCACGTTCGGATCCAGCTTCGGGAACGCGTACAAGGCCCCCGTGGGCTTCACGCAGCTGACACCCGGGATCGCAGAGAGCCCCTCCCAGGCGGCGTCGCGCTGCAGATGCAGGCGACCACTCGGGGCGATCAGCGACTCGATCGACTGCACGCCCCCGAGAGCGGCCTGCACCGCGTGCTGCGCCGGCACGTTCGGGCAGAGCCGGGTCGACGCGAGCAGCGTGATCCCCTCGATGAAACCCTTCGCATGCTGCTGCGGGCCGGTGATGACGAGCCACCCCGACCGGTATCCGGCCACGCGGTACGTCTTGGAGAGTCCGTTGAAGGTCAGGCAGAGCAGGTCGGGCGCGAGGGTCGCCGTGGAGATGTGCTGCGCGTCGTCAAAGAGGATCCGGTCGTAGATCTCGTCCGAGAGCAGCAGCAGGTCGTTCTCCCTGGCCACCTGCACGATGCCCTGCAGCACCTCTCGCGAGTACACCGCGCCCGTGGGGTTGTTCGGGTTGATGATGACGATGGCCTTGGTGCGCGGGGTGACCTTGGAGCGGAGATCCTCGAGATCCGGGTTCCAGCCGTTCTCCTCGTCGCACAGATAGTGCACCGGGGTCCCGCCGGCGAGGCTGGTCATCGCGGTCCACAGGGGGTAGTCCGGGGCGGGGATGAGCACTTCGTCGCCCTCATCGAGCAGCGCCTGCATGGTCATCGTGATGAGCTCGGAGACGCCGTTACCGAGGTAGACGTCCTCGGGGTCCACGAGAGGGAACCCGTCGACCTGCTCATAGCGGCTGACCACGGCACGGCGGGCGGAGACGATGCCCTTGCTCTCGCTGTAGCCGTGCGCACTGGGCAGGGTCGCGAGCATGTCGCGGACGATCTGCTGCGGCGCCTCGAACCCGAAGACCGCGGGGTTGCCCGTGTTCAGCTTGAGCACCGAGTGACCCGCCGCTTCCAGCCGCGCCGCCTCGACGAGCGCGTTGCCGCGGATCTCGTACAGGACGTTCTTCAGCTTGGACGACTGGTCGAAGGTTCTCGGTGTCATCGGGCAAGATTACCGTCTGCGCGGGGCCGTCCCGTTCACGCGCGGTGCGATGCCTGCTGGGTGCGGATCGCCCCGGTGCGCACCGCTTCGACGTGCGCGATGYGCTCGCGCCGGCTGCTCTCCAGGTGCGTGGCGGCGAGTTCCGCGGCTCGATCGCCGTCCCGGCGCTCGATCGCTTCGAAGAGTTCGACGTGCTCCCCGCTGATGTACTCCAGGTCGTCGTACTGCGAGAGCGCCCAGCGCAGGCGACTCCCGATCCCCCGCATCATCTCGCTGAGCAGGCGGTTCTCCGCGAGCTCGGTGACGGTCTCGTGGAAGTCTGCCGCCGCCCGGCGCGAGACGATCTCGTCGCCGATCCGGGCGCTGGACTCCTCGCGATCGAGCGCCTGGCGCAGTCGCGCCAGACCGTCGCGCCGATGGCGCTCGGCCGCGAGCCGGAACGCCAGCGGCTCGAGCACGGCGCGGACCTCGTCGAGGTCCGCGAGATCCGCGTCGGTGAACTCGCGCACCACCGCCCAGGTGTGCGGGCGCAGCTCGACGAGCCCTTCGGCGTCGAGCACCTTGAGCGCGTCGCGCACCGGCACCCGGCTCACCCCGAACTCGGCAGCGAGGTCGCGTTCGATCAGGCGGCTGCCCGGGGCGCGAGCGCCGTCGAGGATCGCATCACGCAACCACGACGCGATCTTCGTGGATTCGAGCTGCCGTTCATCCTTGCTGGTCACGGCATCATTCTTCCATCGAGCGGACCGCAATCCGCGACGGCGGGGCGCTCCGATCAGGACTTCGCGGGCTCGACCCAGCGGATGCCCTCCTTGAGCGTGGGCACGATCTCGGTGCCGACGGTGCGGGCGAGCAGATCGTCCAGCCGGTCGAGCGGACCGATCAGGGCGCGCCCTCCGGCACGGGCGACGCGGATCGCGGCATCGATCTTCGGCTGCATCGAGCCCTCGGCGAAAGCCATCGCGGCGACCGCATCCGCCGAGGCCGTGTGGATGTCGCGCTGCTCCGGGGTGCCCCAGTTCTCGCTGACGTAGTCGCCGTCCGTGAGCATGATCAGGGTGTCGGCGCCGATGTCCGCGGCGAGCGCCGCGCTGGCGAGATCCTTGTCGACGACGGCCTGAACACCGATATGACGGCCCTTCGAGTCCTCGCGGACGGGCACGCCGCCACCGCCCACGCAGACGGCGAGGCTGCCGGCCTCGAGCAGGCGGCGGATGAGCGGCGCCTGCACGATGGAGACCGGAACCGGGGACGGTACCACGCGACGGAACGCGTTGCCGTCCTTCGCGATGGTCCAGCGGTACTCGGCTGCAGCCTCTGCGGCGTCGTGCGCGGAGTACTGCGGGCCGATCAGCTTCGTGGGCCGCACGAAGGCGGGGTCGCTCTCGTCGACGACGGTAGTGGTGATCACACCGGCCACCTCGCGCTCGCCACCAAGAGCGTTGGAGAGCTCCTGCTGCACGACGTAGCCGATCATCCCCTGGGTCTCGGCGCCGAGGATGTCCAGGGGGTACGCCGCGACGTCCTGGTACGCGAGGTTCTGCAGAGCGAGCAGACCGACCTGAGGGCCGTTGCCGTGCGTGATCACGACCTCGTTCTCGCGGGCGAAGGGGGCGAGCGCCTCGCACGCCGCTTTGACGTTCGCCCGAAGATATTCGGCCGTCATCGGCTCGCCCCGGCGGGCGAGGGCGTTGCCCCCGAGTGCGACTACGACACGCATCTGGTTTCTCCTCCTGCTGAGGCCGCGGTCGCGACCGGTGCTGACTCGGGAATGGTACTCCATTTCAATCGATGGTATACATTTCTCTGAACACTTGACCATCCTCGGCGGTCGTCGACCAGGCCCCGCGAAGCAGTCGGAGAGAAGACGATGAACCCCGTCGCCACCCCCGTCGCCGTGCGCGCGATCACCTGGGATGCCGCACTTGAGGAGACGCTCTCCCGCGCCGCCGACCCTGCGCAGCCCCGTTCCGTGCTGTCCCGCGTCCGGCCGGCGATCGGCGGTGGCTCAGAGCCGCGCCATCGGGTGCACTCGGTGCACCGTCGCGCCGTGAATCTGCGCATCGCGGACGAGCTCGTCGCCCTCGTCTCCCCCGACCTGGACGATGCCCCGGCCACCGTCCGAGTGCCCGTCGACGACTGGACCGCGCTCCAGGTGCAGCCGGGGGATCCTGTATCGGTCGCTCCCGACGGTTTCCGGATCGAGACGGAGAACGGCCCGATCGCGGTGCTGACGGGTCCCGCCGCCCCCTGGATCCCCTCCGACGTCTGCCTCTGCGCACTGTCCCCCGCACACCTGCGGCGCGCCGAGGAGATCATCGGACGCACCCCCGCGCCGGCCGCGCAGACCGCATTCGGCCGCGCCGCCGCCGCGCTGCTGACCGCTCGCGGCGAGGCTCTGGAAGCGGCGCTGCTCCGGCGGGGTCCGGCCGGAATCGCCGATGCGGCGAGGCGGCTGCTCGGGCTCGGCGAAGGCCTCACCCCGTCCGGTGACGACGTCCTCACCGGGCTCGCATTCGTGAGCGCGCAGCGTGGCATGCGGCTGCACGGGGCGCTCCCCTCCCTGACCGCCGCTCTCGACGAGGACGGCGCGGAGCGGACGACGCTGCTCAGCACGGTCACTATCCGCCACGCGCTGCGCGCCCGCGCCCCGCAGAGCCTGCATGCGCTCGTCCGGGCCGTGCGCGACCGCGACGATTCGCGCACCGAGTCCGCGGCCCTGCGCGTCGCGGCCATCGGACACACCTCCGGCACCGACATGCTCAGCGGCGTCCGCCTTGCCCTGCGTACCGAGGCGGCGCTTCGCACCGCCGCCGCACCCGTCCCCGCGACGCCGACGTCCGGGATCGTCCAGAAGGAGCACGTGTGATGACCAAGACCGCACCGGCGGAGAGCAGCACCTCGGAGTTCGAGCACGAACCCGTCCCGCTGAACCATCGCAAGTCGCTCTTCACCGTTTCTGCGGTGTGGTTCGGCTTCCCGATGATCCTCACCAACGCCGTACCCGGCGGCCTCGTGGTCGCGATGCTCGGATTCTGGCCCGGTGTCGGCGCGATCCTCACGGCGAACGCCATCATGTTCGTCTACGTGAGCCTGCTCAGTTGGCGCGCGGGCCGCACCGGCAAGAGCTTCTCGCTGCAGGCGACGGAGACCTTCGGCACCGCCGGATATGCGATCGCCTCGGGCTTCCTCGCCACCGTCGTGGTCGGCTGGTTCGCGTTCAACACCGGCGCGACCGGTGCCAGCCTGGGCGCCGCGTTCGGCTGGAACGAGACCCTGGTCGCGGGCCTCGCCGGACTGGTGTTCATCGCCATCACCTACCTCGGCATCCGTGCGCTGTCCGTGCTCGGATCCATCGCGGCGCCGCTGTTCATCGCGGCGGTGATCATCGCGATCACCATCGCGGCGCAGAACCACGACTTCTCGGCCGTCTTCGGCTACCAGGGCGTCGGCGGCGGGGCGATTTCGTTCGGGGTCGCGGTCACCGCGATCATGGCGACCTTCGCCGACTCCGGCACGATGACCGCCGACTTCACCCGCTGGGCCCGCAACGGCAAGGAAGCGGTGATGGCCACGGTCACCGCGTTCCCGGTCGCGAGCCTGGTCGCCCAGCTCAGCGGCGCCCTGTTCGTCGCCGCCGGCGCGATCGTCGATCCCGCGTCGAACGGCGGCAACTTCGCGCCGATCCTCACCAGCACGCACAATCCGCTGCTCGATGTGTTCCTGCTGGTGTTCGTCGTGATCAACCTCGGTTCGGTCTGTACGCACTGCCTCTACAACGGCGCGCTGGGCTGGTCGCACCTGACCCGCTCGAAGATGCGCGTGCTCACCCTGATCCTCGGCGTCATCGGCACCCTGGTCGCCGTGCTCGGCGCCTGGCACTACTTCGTGAACTGGCTCGTCCTGCTGGGCGTGCTGGTGCCCCCGCTCGGCGCCGTCCTCATCGCCGACCAGATCATCCTCGCCAAGCGCAACGCCGATCGCGCACCGCAGCGGTTCCGCTGGACCGCCCTGGTCGCTTGGGCCATCGGCGCAGGGGCGGCATTGCTCTCGCACTTCTTCGCCCCCGTGCTGAGCGATGCTGTCGTCGGCCTCGTCGTGGGATGCCTCGCCTACCTCGTCCTCGAGCGGTCCCCCCGCTCGCGGACCGCGCCCGCCAAGGAGACGACCCGATGACCGTTTCGGACAGCACGCGCATCTCGAGCAGCACGCGCATCTCGAACAGCACGCGCATCTCGAACAGCACGCGCATCTCGAACAGCACGCGCATCTCGAGCAGCACGCGCATCTCGAACAGCACAGACGAGCGGTATCTCGCCGCGGCGTCCGCCGGCGACCTGGACGGCGTCCGCGCCGCTCTCGCCGACGGCGCGGACAAGGACGCGCAGGACCGCGAGGAGGCGTCGGCGATCCTGCTGGCTGCGCGCGGCGGCCACCTCGACGTCGTGCGCGCGCTCATCGCGGAAGGCGTGGACATCGACGCCCAGGACCAGACCCAGTCCAACCCGTTCCTGTACGGGTGCATCAACGACGACCTCGAGCTCGTGACCGTCATGGTCGAGGCAGGCGCCGACCTCAAGCGGCTCACCCGCATGGGCGGGAATGGTCTCACCCCGTCGGCGGAGAAGGGCCACCTGGAGGTCGTGCGCTACCTGCTGGAGAACACCCGCATCAACGTCAACCTCACCAACAACCTGGGCTGGACCGCTCTGATCGAGACCATCATCCTCGGTGACGGCGGCCCGGTGCGCCGGCAGATCGTCGAGCTGCTGCTCGCGCACGGCGCCAAGCCCGGCATGCCCGACCCGTGGGGAACGTCCCCCGCCGACCTGGCCCGCGAGCGCGGATACGACGAGATCGTCGCCATCCTCGAGCGCGCCCAGGCCTGAGACTCCTCGAAAGGATCCCGATGACCAGGCACATCGAAATCAGGAAGAACACGTACCTCGACTCGGTCTCGCTCATGTCGATGAGCACCAAGGCGAACGCCGTCGACGGCGTGACCCAGGCGCTGCTCGGCATGGCCACGCCGATGAACAAGGAGGTGCTGCTCAACGTCGGCGTCCAGGATCCGGCGATCGACGCGGCGAAGCCCAGCGATCTCATGATCGTCGTCGACGCCTCCGACGACACCATCGAGGCGGCGATCGAGGCGGTTGACGACATCCTCGCGCGCAAGAGCAAGGGCGCCGCCGGCGTGGCCGAAGTGCGCTACCGCACCCTGGACGGCGCGTTCACCGAGGTTCCCGACAGCAATCTCGTGCTCATCTCGGTGAACGGCGCGTTCGCGGCTCGCGAGGCGCGCAAGGCGCTGAACGCCGGCAAGCACGTGATGATCTTCTCCGACAACGTGCCGGTCGAAGACGAGCTGGCTCTCAAGACGCTGGCCCATGATAAGGGTCTGCTGGTCATGGGGCCGGACTGCGGCACCGCGATCATCAACGGCACCGGTCTGGCGTTCGCCAACGCCGTCCGTCGCGGATCCATCGGCATCGTCGGCGCGTCCGGGACCGGCAGCCAGGAGCTGAGCGTGCGCATCCATGACTTCGGCGGCGGCGTCTCGCAACTGATCGGCACCGGCGGACGCGACCTGTCGAYCGAGATCGGCGGCATCTCCATGATCGACGGCATCGCAGCTCTCGATGCGGATCCGGAGACCGCGGTGATCGTGGTCGTCTCCAAGCCTCCGGCCGAGGAGGTCGCCGACAGGGTGCTCGCCGCAGCCGGCGCGGCGTCCAAGCCCGTCGTGGTCACCTTCCTGGGCTCGACTCGCACCGAGAGCGGCTACGACAACGTCACGCTCGTCTCCGGCACCAAGCCGACCGCGATCGCGGCGGTCGTCGCGAGCGGGATCGACGAGTCCACCCTCGACACGCACCCGCTGAACCTCCCCCTGATCGAGGAGGTGCGCGCCAAGCTCGCGCCCGAGCAGCAGTACGTGCGCGGCCTGTTCTGCGGCGGCACGCTGTGCGACGAGGCGATGTTCGCGGCCCTCGCGACCTACGACAACGTGTACTCCAACATCCAGAAGGATCCGGCGCGCGTCATCGGCGCGATGGACGCGTCCCGCGAGCACACGTATCTCGACATGGGCGACGACGACTTCACCAACGGCCGTCCGCACCCGATGATCGACCCGACGCTGCGCCTGCAGCGCGTGGTCCAAGAGGCCGACGACCCGACCGTCGGCGTCATCGCGATGGACTTCATCCTCGGATTCGGCTCGCACGAGGATCCGGTGGGCGTGACGATCCCGGCGATCCAGGAGGCCAAGGCCAAGGCCGCCGCGCGCGGACAGCACCTCGAGATCCTCGGCTATGTGCTCGGCACCGACCTGGACACCCCGGCCATCGCCGACCAGGTCGCGAAGCTCGAGGCCGCCGGCGTGACGATCGCCTCCTCCTCCACCAACCTCGGGCTGCTGGCCCGCGAATTCGTCGCGAAGGGTGACAACTGATGAGCGTCAACGACCTGTTCGGCTCCGCACTRAAGCCGGTCAACCTCGGCCTCGACATGTTCGCCGAGGACCTCGAAGCGCAGGGCGTCAGCCCCGTGCTCATGGACTGGACTCCGCCGGGCGGCGGCGACCCCGAGGTCATCGCCGCGCTCAGCCGGCTCGAGGACCCCGCGATCGCCGCGCGGATCGATGCGGCGAACCAGGAGGCGCTGAGCCGGATCCTCTCCGCGCAGCCGTTCCTGGAGGGCTTCGGCCAGGCGATCGACGTCGTCCCGGGGATGACGGCGAAGACGATCCTGCACGCCGGTCCGCCGATCGGGTTCACCCGCATGTCCGGCCCCATGAAGGGCGCCGTGACGGGCGCACTGGTCTTCGAGGGACTCGCGAAGGACCTGGACGAGGCGTTCGAGCTCGCCGCCTCCGGCGAGATCACGTTCTCGCCCTGCCATGAGCACCAGTCGGTCGGTTCAATGGCCGGTGTCACGAGCGCGAGCATGTGGGTGCACCAGGTGCGCAACCGCACGCACGGCAACCTCGCCTTCACGAACCTCTCGGAGCAGCTCTCCAAGATCCTGCGCTTCGGCGCCAACGATCAGTCGGTCATCGACCGGCTGAACTGGATGCGCGACGTGTTCGGCCCGGTGCTCTCGGGCGCGATGAAGCTGAACACCGACGGCATCGACCTGCGTCTCATGCTCTCCCAGGCGCTGCACATGGGTGACGAGGCGCACAACCGCAATGTGGCGGGGACCACGCTGCTGATCCAGGCCCTCGCGCCGTACATCCTGGAGACGGACTTCACGACCAGCCAGAAGCGCGAGGTCTTCGACTTCGTCGCCTCGTCGGACTACTTCTCGGGCCCGACCTGGATGGTCACCGCGAAGGCGTCGCTGGATGCGGCGAACGGCATCGAGGACTCGACGGTCGTGACGACGATGGCCCGCAACGGCGTCGACTTCGGCATCCGCGTTTCAGGCACCGGCGGCCAGTGGTTCACCGGCCCCGCGCAGCAGGTCGTCGGCCCGATGTTCGCCGGCTACACTCCGGCGGATTCCGGGCTCGATATGGGCGACTCCGCGATCACCGAGACCTTCGGTATCGGCGGATTCGCGATGGCCGCCGCGCCCGCGATCGTCGCCCTCGTCGGCGGCACGGTCGACGAGGCGGTGGGCTACTCGCGCACCATGAACGCGATCACGACCGGCAACAACCCGAACGTGACGATCCCGGCGCTCGACTTCATGGGCGTGCCCACCGGCATCGACGTGCGCAAGGTCATGGAGACCGGCATCCTGCCGATCATCAACACCGCGATCGCGCACAAGGATCCAGGCATCGGCATGATCGGCGCCGGCATCACGCACCCGCCGATCGAGGCGTTCCAGCAGGCGCTCGTGGCCCTCGCCGATCGCATCGCCTGACCTCTGTACGGCACATCTCGTCACCGCGCGGATGGGCGACCCAGATCATCCTGGCGCTGACGAAGGAGGCCGGCACCCATACAGGGTGCCGGCCTCCTTCGTGTCTCCGGATGCTTCGCGGGGACTACTTCTTCTTGCCCTGAGCGCGCCGCTCCGCGCGGTTGGCCGGGGCCGCCTGATCGCCATCGACGCGCTGGCCGAAGGCACCGCGCGCGGCGGGTTCGGCAGGTTCCTCGTTCTCGGACTGAGCGCGTGCGGCCGCCTGGCGGAGGCGATCCGTAGCCGCCTGCTGCACCTGGCCCCGGTCGTTGCGGACCTCGACGTCGCCGGCGTCGTTGGGCGCCGAGTACTCCAGGCGCTGGTCGCCCGCGGACTCGGCGAGCCCCTTGGCCTCGACCTCGGTGATGCCCTCGTCGCCGGCCTGGCGCACCTCGACCTCCAGGTTGTAGAGGTAGCCGACCGACTCCTCCTTGATCTGGCYCATCATCGCCTGGAACATCGAGTAGCCCTCGCGCTGGTACTCGACCAGCGGGTCGCGCTGCGCCATCGCGCGCAGGCCGATGCCGTCCTTGAGGTAGTCCATCTCGTAGAGGTGGTCCCGCCAGCGGCGGTCCAGCACCTGCAGAACCACGCGACGCTCGAGCTCGCGCGTCGCGGCCTCGCCGAGCGACGTCTCGCGCTTCTCATAGGCGACCATGGCGTCCGAGACCAGCTCGCGCTTGAGACCTTCGGCGGTGATCCCACCCTTGCGCCCGCCGGCCTCGGCGACGACCTCGTCGATCGTCACGTCGACCGGGTACAGCGTCTTCAGCTCGGTCCACAGGCTGTCGAAGTCCCAGCTCTCGGTGTGCCCGGTGCTGGTGTGGTCATCCACGATCGCGCCGATCGCGTCCTCCACGAAGTGCTTCACCCGATCGGCGATGTCGTCGCCCTCGAGGATGTGCCGGCGGTCGGTGTAGATCGCCTCGCGCTGACGGTTGAGCACGTCATCGTACTTGAGGACGTTCTTGCGCATCTCGGCGTTGCGCGCCTCGACCTGGCTCTGCGCGCTGCGGATGGCGCGGGTGACCAGGCCCGACTCGATCGGCATGTCCTCGGGGAAGTTCGTGCGGGCGAGGATCGCCTCGGCGGCGCCCTGCTGGAACAGCCGCATGAGGTCGTCGGTCAGGCTCAGGTAGAACCGGCTCTCGCCCGGGTCGCCCTGACGACCGGAGCGGCCGCGCAGCTGGTTGTCGATGCGGCGCGACTCGTGACGCTCGGTGCCCAGCACGTAGAGGCCGCCGGCGTCGACGACCTTGGAGCCCTCGACCTCGACCTTGGCCTTCATCGCCTCGTAGGTCTCGTCCCAGGCCTGTTCGTAATCCTCCGGCGTCTCGACCGGATCCAGACCCCTCGACTTCAACTCCTGCACGGCGAGGAACTCGGCGTTGCCGCCAAGCATGATGTCGGTACCGCGGCCCGCCATGTTGGTGGCGACGGTGACGGCGCCGAGGCGCCCGGCGCGGGCGACGATCTCGGCCTCGCGGGCGTGGTTCTTCGCGTTCAGGACCTCGTGCTTGATGCCCTTCTTGCTCAGCAGCCGGGAGAGGTACTCGCTCTTCTCGACGCTGACGGTGCCGACCAGCACCGGCTGCCCGTTCTCGTGCCGCACCGCGATGTCCTCGACCACCTGCGCGAACTTGGCCGTCTCGTTCTTGTAGACGAGGTCGGACTTGTCCTGGCGGATCATCGGCCTGTTGGTCGGGATCGGCACGACGCCGAGCTTGTACGTGGACATGAACTCGGCTGCCTCGGTGTCGGCCGTTCCGGTCATGCCGGCGAGCTTGTCGTACAGGCGGAAGTAGTTCTGCAGGGTGACCGTGGCGAGGGTCTGGTTCTCGGCCTTGACCGGCACAGCCTCCTTGGCCTCGATCGCCTGGTGGATGCCCTCGTTGTAGCGGCGCCCGACCAGGATGCGGCCGGTGTGCTCGTCGACGATCATGACCTCGTCGTTCATCACGACGTAGTCGGTGTCGCGCTTGAACAGTGCGAGCGCCTTGATCGAGTTGTTCAGGAASGAGATGAGCGGSGTGTTCGCCGACTCGTASAGRTTGTCGATGCCGAGGTAGTCCTCGACCTTCTCGATRCCGGGCTCGAGCACGCCGACSGTGCGCTTCTTCTCGTCGACCTCGTAGTCGACATCAGGCTCGAGGGTGCGCGCGATCTTCGCGAACTCGGCGAACCAGCGGTTGGCCTCGCCCGATGACGGACCGGAGATGATGAGCGGCGTACGCGCCTCGTCGATGAGGATCGAGTCGACCTCGTCGACGATGGCGAAGAAGTGGCCCCGCTGGACGAGGTCCTCCTTGCGCCAGGCCATGTTGTCGCGCAGGTAGTCGAAACCGAACTCGTTGTTCGTGCCGTAGGTGATGTCGGCGTTGTACTGCTCGCGGCGCACCTCGGGGGTCTGCCCGGAGATGATCACGCCGGTGGTCATGCCGAGCGCGCGGTAGACGCGACCCATGAGCTCCGACTGATAGGAGGCGAGGAAGTCGTTCACCGTGATGACGTGCACGCCCTGGCCGGCGATGGCGTTGAGGTACGACGGGAAGGTCGCGACGAGCGTCTTGCCCTCACCGGTCTTCATCTCGGCGATGTTGCCCTCGTGCAGCGCGGCGCCGCCCATGATCTGGACGTCGTAGGCGCGCATGCCGAGCGTGCGCTTGGCAGCCTCGCGGACGGCGGCGAAGGCCTCGGGCATGAGCTGGTCGAGCGTCTCGCCCTTCTCGAACCGCGCGCGCAGCTCTGCGGTCTCATTGCGGAGGTCCTCGTCGCTGAGCTTCGCGAAGTCGTCTTCGAGCGCGTTCACGGCCTTGACGACGCCGTTCAGGCGGCGCAGGATCCGTCCCTCGCCCGCGCGCAGCAGCTTCTCAAGAGGATTCGCCACGGATTCCATCTCCCTAGGGGTTCTGTGCCCGATCTGTTTCGGGGGCCGCGCGCGTCGCGCGCACGGCATACGCACTCATGTTACCGGGCCGTGACTTGTCGATCCCCTGCACCGGGTCGGTGGATCCGATCCGAGGCCGGGTCGCTGCACTCGGGGCGACGACACACCGCGCGGCGGAGGCCGACGGATGTTTCCCGGTATGCATATACTCGGAAACAGATTCCGGGAAAGGAAATATCCATGTCGGTGCGCCAGAGCCTCCTCGCCATCCTCGATCAGGGCCCGTGCTACGGGTACCAGCTGCGCGCCGAGTTCGATCGGCGCACCGGTTCGACCTGGCCGCTCAACGTCGGCCAGATCTACAACACGCTCGAGCGCCTGGAGCGCGACAATCTCGTCGAGCGCGGCGACGCCGACGAGCAGGGCCACGTCTACTGGGCGATCACCGATGCCGGATCCGCCGAGGTCTCCGGCTGGCTCTCCTCCCCCGTCGAGCGCGCCACCGGCACCCGCGACGAGCTCTCGATCAAGCTCGCCGTCGCCGCGACGCTGCCCGGCGTCGACGTCGCCGCCGTCATCCAGACGCAGCGCAAGGCGTCGCTCGCCCAGCTGCAGGAGCTGCAGCGCACGAAGTACGCGGGCGCAAAGCCGGACAGTCCCGAGGAGCTGGCCTGGACGCTCGTGATCGACTCCATGATCTTCGCCGCAGAGGCGGAGGTGCGGTGGCTCGACCACACCGAGCAGCGACTCGCGCAGCACCCGCAGCACGCGCTCGAGCTGGAGCTCTCCAGCGAGCGGCCCAAACGCGGGCGGCCCTCCCGCGCCGTCCCGGTCTGATCGCCGAGGGCGTAGCGGTTCCACAGCCCGCGCACGGTCCGGGACCATAGGATCGGCCCATGGCCGGATTCTGGGGCAGACGCAAACGTGAACAGGAAGAGCTGCAGGCGCAGGACGCGGATCTCGCGCGCCGCGCCGAGCAGGCGATCGTCGCCGCCGACGAGCGGATCCGCACCTCCTCCGACGAGCTCGCCTTCGCCACGGCCGAGCTCGGCGACGAGATGACGGCGGACTTCCACACGGTGCTGGACGCCGTGCGCACGCACATGGGCGAGGCGTTCCAGCTGCACCAGCTGAACCATGACGAGATCCCGGACACCGCCGAGGAGCTGCGCACCCGCAACGCCCGCATCGTGCAGCTGTGCCAGTGGGCCGAGGACCTGATCGACGAGAAGTCCGCAGCCATCGCCGATGCCGTCGCCCGCGTGCGCAACGCGCCGCAGGTGGTCGCCAAGGTGCGCGCGGATGCCGCCGCCCTGGAGGGCCGCGTGCCTCAGGCGCAGGCATCCGTGGAGCGGCTGGCCACGCGTTACTCCGAGTCGGCCATGCAGCGCGTGGCCAAGAGCGCGGAGGAGGCCGCCCAGCTGGTGGTGTTCGCGAACCACGGCGCCGACGTGTTCGAGCGCCGCCGCGACGCCGGCCGCAACCAGGAGGCCGTGCTCGCGCTCGAGACCGCGACGGAGGCCACGCGCCGCGCAGCCTCACTGCTGGACGCCGTGGATGACTTCGAGATCGAGGCGCTGCGGGCCGAGTCCACGCTCGCCGAGGTCGTGGCCGACTCCCGGGGCGATCTGGCCGCTCTGCCGACGGCGCCGGACGCGCCCGCCGTGACCGCGGCGGCGACCGAACTGCAGCGCGCGCTGAACTCCCTCGCAGCGGCGGGAACCCGCACCGACCCGTTCGGCGAGCTCACCCGCCTCCGTGCGGCGAACACCGCACTGGACGCCGCCATCGCTGCCGCTCGTTACCGTGCGGAGCACCCGTTGCCCACGATCGCCATCGTGCAACATGCGCTGGACGACGCGGACCGGCAACTCGGAGTCGCGCGTGGCCTGATCGAAGGCCACCGCGGCTGGATCGGCGCTGACGCCCGCACGCGCCTCGCCGAGGCCGAGCGGCTGCGCGTGGACGCGCCGTCTCTGCTGCCCGCGGAGGAGACCCGCGAGGAGGCCCTCAGCACCGCGCGTCGCGTCGCGCAACTCGCCGCGGAGGCGCTGCAGCTCGCCCAGCACGACATCGACCGGTCCCGCCCCGACCAGGGCTGGGGCGGAGGCGGCGGCAACGGTTGGGGCGGCGGCCGCGGCTCCGGCGGCGGGGACGTCGTGACGGGCGTGCTCGGCGGCCTCGTCATCGGCGGCCTCCTCGGCGACATCTTCGACTGACAGCCCCGATTTCTCCGAGTCATCCCTGTCGCCCGCAGGCCTCAAGGTCCACGGACGGGGACTCGGAGGTAGGCGCCGACACAAAGCGGCCCGGGAACCTCCCGGGCCGCTTCATCGTCTTCAGAGGGTCGACGTCAGCCCACGAGCGCCTCGGCGGGCGCCGCCTGGGTGGTGAGCGAGATCACGCCGTAGTCCCAGCCCTTACGGCGGTACACGACGCTCGGGTGGTCGCTGCGTGCGTCCACGAAGAGGAAGAAGTCGTGGCCGACCAGTTCCATGCGGTCGACCGCCTCTTCGACGGTCATCCACTCCGCATCGAAGTTCTTCGTGCGGATGACGACCGGTGAGTAGTCCTCCTCGACCTCGATCGTCGGGATCGCACCTGTGGAGACCGCGTGCAGGGTGTCCACGGAGACGGGGTGCACATCGATGCCTGCGAGTTCGCCGGTGCCCTTTTCGAAGTGCGCGCCGCGCGGATGGTGACGACCGTCGATCCGGCGCTCCTTGGCCCGCCTCACCTGCTCGATGAGCTTGTCGACCGCGAGGTCCAGTGCGACGAACTTGTCCGCGTCGCGCGCTTCGGCGCGTACCAGCGGCCCCTTTCCGTTGAGAGTGAGTTCGACGGTCTCGTCCTCCACATGACCGCCGCGATAGGAACGATGGGTGACCTTCACGTCGAGGCTCTGCGCCTTCGTCGCGATAGTCGCGATCCGTGCGGTCTTCTCTTCGACCACCGCTCGGAATCGATCGCTGATGCCGACTCCGACACCGACGATGTTCGTTTCCATCCTGACCTCCTTGTTCCGGTCCGACCGGTAGGGGGCGGACCGTGGTCGCCTTTGTGAGTCCCCACCGTAGTCGTCGGATCCCGGGATGTCATCCACTATTCATCTGTGTGTCGTGTGGATCCGGATCGAGACTCGCCAGGATACGCATTCGGACCGTGCCCGGCACCGCGATGCCGACGTTCGGGACGTCATCCGCGGCGCCGGGTTGCGGCGACCGCCACCGCGCCCACGACCTGGAAGCCCGCCGCGCGGAGCGCTCTGGCGGCCTCCTCGCAGGTCGCCCCCGTCGTGATCACGTCGTCGACGATCAGAGCGGCCATGCCGTCGCCGTCCCTCGTCGCGATGAGACCCCCGCCGAGGTTGCTCCGGCGCTCCCGCACACCGAGCGTGCGCTGATCCCGCACTCGGCGCGTGTACGACAGCCCACGCAGCATCGGGATGCCCGTACCGCGTGCGAGCAGCTCCGGCACGCGGAATCCGCGCCGGCGGACCGCGGCCCGCGTGGTCGGCACCGGCACGACGACGTCGATGCGGCGCGGCGCGGAGGCTCCGGCGCTCAGGTCGTCCACGGCTGCCTCGAGTGCCGGCCGCAACGGCCGGATCAGCGACGTCTGGCCGTCCTCCTTGACCGCGCGCAGCACGGCGGCCGCGACCCCGTCGTAGGCGAGCCCTGCGCGCAGCGCGACGGCGTCCGACCGCGGGCGCACCACGCGAGGCTCCAAACCCGCCGCGCACGAGGCGCACAGCGCCGTCCCGGTCGCACCGCACCCGGCGCACACGGAGGCGAAGGCGAAGTCGGCCACCTCTCGGAGGAGCCGGCGGACGACGCCATCCGAGGGCGACACGGAAGACGACATCTCGCGAGGCACGTCACCAGCGTGCCCGGCCGGGAATGCCGCCCGAGTGCCGCTGCCGCGATCGGTGCGGAACCGGTGGCGTCCGGGGTCTGTGCAGGACGATCCAGCCCGCCCATGATCCGGGACTCGCGAGGATCCTCCGCAGACCCCGTCCTCAGCTGCCGCCCATTTGCACGGCGAGCACCTTGACGTTCGTGCTCACCTGCGTGGGGGTCGGCCCGCTGCGCACCCACAGCACGCCGTTGCCGAGCAACTGCACGGTCGTGGTCGGCGACGCCGGTGCGATCGATTGGGTGGTATCCGGCACATCGACGGTCTTCGCGGGTCCGCCCACCTGCTGCGCGCGCAGCACCAGGCTGGACCCGTCGGTGGTGAGCACGCCCACAGTGGTGTCGTCCAGCCAGGTGATGTCGGTCGCCCCCGTCGGCCAGGCGATCACGTTCGGGTTCGCCACACCGATCGCCGTGGGCGCACCGCGGTCGTCCCGGGTGATGGCAGCGACCTCGATGCGGATCTGGCCGTTCGCGCTCACGGCCATCGCGAGCCGGGCGCCGTCCCTGCTCACCGCCATCGCCATGATCTGGCTGGCATCCGGCGGCCCGGCGAAGGCCGGCTGGGACTTGGCCAAGTTCGACCAGGCGAGGATGGACGAGGGCGATGACTGCGGCACGGTCCAGATGTAGCCGTAGGGATCCAGCGTCGGGACGATGAGGCCGGGGCGCGCGTCGATCTCATCGGTCCTGCCGTCCGTGACGGCGTAGACATGGCCGCTGGCCCCCTGCACCGCCACGCGCTGCGCACCGCTGGCCGCACGGATCGCGGTGATCGCCTCGGGGAAGTTCTGCAACGGCGCTGAGACGCCGGCGACCGGCGCGAGCTCGCCGCCTGTCAGATAGCCGAACCCCTTGTCGGTGAGCACGAGCGGACGCGAGTCGACCGACGTCGACGCCGGTGAAGCGGACCCCGCGTTCAGATCGCGGCCCGACACGGTGAGCTTCACCTGCAGCACGCCCACCCCGCTCAAGCTGCGCTCGAGCTGCGTGCGCATCYGCGCCAGCGTGACCGGATCCGCGTCCAGGGCCGCGTTGGTGAGGGCGACCTCGGCGACCTGCGAGTCCGGTGTCACGGTGTTGCGGCCCAGCGCGATGTCGCCCGTGAAGGCGGTGCGCACCGCGCCGTTCAGCCAGGAGCTCGGCTTGCCGCTGACCAGCGACTGAACGATCCKGCTCGCSGTGTTCTCCCGYTTCGGGAACCAGCGCACRTCGGGCACCAGGTAGGTCCAGGTCGGRTCGAAGTACTGCAGGTCGTAGGGGGCGAACACGTCGGCGGCCGCGAAGGAATCCGCGTCCAGCACGATGCCGTCCGGCGCCGCTGAGATGCGCCACTGGCCGTCCTTGTTCTTCGCGAGCTCGAAGGGGAGCTCGGCCGCCCGATTCACGGGCGTCCCGGAATAGGCGCCGGTCTCGTCCACAATCCCCGTCTGCTGCAGCCCCAGGCGCACCGTCGCCGAGCTGGCGTCCTTCGGCAGGTCGGGGAGATCGAAGCGGCGACCGGCGGATCCGGTGTCGATCGTGACGCCCGCGTCGGGCTTCCACTTCTGTGCCTCACCGGAGGTGAGGAACTGCCGCGCGATTCCCCAGCTGTCCTTGGGGCTGGAGGCCGCGTCGATGAACCCGCGCACGATCTCCTTCGGATCCATCCCGTCCGATGGCCCCTGCGGCACGAAGGCGAGGTCCGATCCGCTGTCGCTCTGATCGGCGGAGAGTCCGGGGCGCACGTCGCCCGTGATCGGCAGTGACGCACAGGCGGTGAGCCCGAGGAGGGCGAGAGCGACGACCGCTCCGCGCAGGATCCGTCCGAACCTCATGACTTCCCCTCCTCCTCGGCGGGCGATGCGACGCGCGCCTGATCGCCGGGCTGGACGATCGGTGCGGTGTTCACGCCGATCTCCGCGATCGCCTCGACCGGTTCCAGGGGTACGGGCGATGTGCCGTCGAGCGGTCGCGCACCGCGCGGCAGGGTCAGCACGAAGTTGGTGCCCTCCCCCGGCCGCGACCACACCGCAAGGGACCCCCGGTGCAGCCGCGCGTCGCCCAGGGCGATCGACAGCCCCAGCCCGGTGCCGCCGATCGTGCGCGTGCGCGATGGATCCGCGCGCCAGAACCGGTCGAACACGCGCTCCGCATCCTCGGCGGTCATGCCCATCCCGCGATCGCGCACGCCGACGGCGACCGCGTTCTGGCTGCTGTCCACCGTGATGACGATGGGCCGCCCCTCGCCGTGCTCGATCGCGTTTCCGATGAGGTTGCGCAGGATGCGGCGCACGCGGCGCGGGTCGAGGTCCACCGGCGTGTGCCCGCCCGGGGCGACGAAACGCAGCTCCGTGTCGTGCGTCGCCGCCAGGGGCCGCATGTCGTCCACCATGTCTTCCGCGAGGTGGGCGAGGCTGATCGCCTCGGTCTCCAACTGCACGGATCCCGCGTCGTAGCGGCTGATCTCCAGCAGATCCGCGAGCAGCGTGTCGAATCGGTGCACCTGCGTCTGCAGCAGCTCCGCGGTGCGGGCGGTCGTCGGGTCGAACTCGTCCCGACGGTCATTGAGCATCTCGGCCGCCAGCCGGATGGTGGTCAACGGCGTGCGCAGCTCGTGCGACACGTCCGAGACGAATCGCTGCTGCACGAGCGACAGCTCGCCGAGCTCCTTGATCTGGGCCTCGATGCTGTCGGCCATCGCGTTGAAGGATCGGCCCAGGATCGCCAGCTCGTCCTGCCCGCGCACCGGCAGACGCACATCGAAGTCTCCGCCGGCGAAACGCGCGCTGGATTCCGCGGCCTCGGTGATCGGTTGCACCACGGTGCGCAGTGAGAACCAGGCGATCACGCCGATCAATGCGACGAGCACGATCCCCGCGATCCACAGGCTCGACTGCACCAGCACGAGTGTCTGCTCGGTGTCGGCGAGATCGTAGGCGATGTACAGCGCATACGCCCCCGCCCCCGGGGCGTTGAGCTGCCGTCCCACCAGCAACCCGGCGTGCGTGGATCCGTCCGCGTCCTGCAGAGCGACCGGCTGCCACCACTGCTTCGTGGCGTCTTTCTCGACCCGCTGCTTGAGCTGATCTGAGACGACGTCTTGGCTGAATCCGCCCAGGGTCGCGCCCGGCGGCGCCTGCGGATCGATCGGGATCACGCCGAACACCCGCGAGGCCGAGACCAGCTGGACCTGCCCGCTGACCTCACGCATCAAGCCGATCTGCGCGGTGCGGTTACCCTGCGTGTCGGCGGAGTAGAGCAGTAGCTGCGCCGAGTTCGTCGCTCGCTGCGCGTCCTTCAGCGCCTGGTCCTTGCGCGAGTCCCAGAGGTTGTTCTGCACCGCGAGCGCCATCGCCACGCACGTCACCAGCACGGCGACGCTGGTGAGGGCCAGGGCGATCACCAGCGTGCGGAACCGCAGCGACTGTCGCCACAGCTGCGCGGCGCGATGCCCGCTGCCGCGTACGCCGCGCACGGCCGCGTTCGCGAGCGCCACGGTGTTCGTCATCGGCGGACTTTCAGCATCGGCGGGGACCGCTTCTTCTCGGCCGTGGCGTCAGCGTGACCCGCGCGCGGGTCAGACCACGCTCCCTGCGCGATACCCGACGCCACGCACGGTGGTGACGATGCGCGGGTTGTCCGGGTCGAGCTCGACCTTGGCGCGCAGGCGCTGCACGTGCACGTTCACCAGCCGGGTGTCGGCCTTGTAGTGGTAACCCCACACCTGCTCCAGCAGCATCTCGCGGGAGAACACCTGCTGGGGTTTGGAGGCGAGGGCCACGAGCAGCTGGAACTCCAGCGGCGTGAGGGCGATCGGCGCGCTGCCGCGGCGCACCTCGTGCGCGTCGACGTCGATCGTCAGGTCTCCGATGCGCAGCACCTCGCTGGTGGACTGCGGCGTCGGCCGCAGCCGGGTGCGGATCCGCGCCACGAGCTCCTTCGGGTTGAAGGGCTTGACCATGTAATCGTCGGCGCCGACCTCGAGACCCCGCACGACGTCTGCGGTGTCGCCGCGTGCGGTGAGCATGATCACCGGCACCCCCGACTCCGCCCGGATGCGGGTGCAGATCTCGATGCCGTCCATGCCGGGCAGCATGAGGTCCAGCAGCACGAGGTCCGGACGCTGAGTCCGCCACTCGTCCACGGCCTTCGCGCCGTCCGCGCAGAACACGGGCTCGAAGCCCTCCGTGCGCAGCACGATGCCGATCATCTCGGCCAGGGCCGTGTCGTCATCGACCACGAGGATGCGTGAGGTCATGGGCGGGCAGTCGTCTTTCGGATCTCGCGTTGTTCGGATCTCTTGCGGGACGTGGGCACGGGCGAGCGCCCCCACGTCGGTCCAGCGTACTTCACGACCTGCGGAAGTCGGCCGAAGGGCACCGCGGGGCGACGTCGCGTCGCCGGACCGGGCGTCACAGCGGTGTGACACGATGGACCCACACGCGAACCGGAGGACTCGTGAGCCAGCAGAGTGTGAATGCGCAGGGCTGGACCCCCGCGCCCAAGCCCGGCCTCATCCCGTTGCGCCCGCTGGGGTTCGGCACGATCCTCGGGAAGTCCTTCGCGGCGCTGCGGCACAACCCCAAGGTGCTGTTCGGCTTCGCCGTGGTGGTGCAGCTGGTCGTGATGGTCGTGGTCCTGACTGTCGTCGGGGTGGTCTCGTTCGCCACCCTGAGCCGCCTCAGCACCGTGCAGGCGGGCAGCCAGGAGTGGATCACCCTCTACGTCGGCTCGATCGCGTTCATCGGCCTGGCCGGCCTGCTCATGGGGCTGTTCTCCGTCGCGTTCACCGCGATCGTCCAGGGCATCGTCGCCGCCGACGTGCGGGCGGCGGTGCTGCGCGAGAGCGCGACGCTCGGCGCCCTGTGGCGTCGCGTGCGCCCGGCGGCCTGGCGGCTCATCGGATACACCCTGCTCTACGGCGTCGCGGGGGTGGTGGCCGCCGTGCTCATCATCGGCGTGCCGTTCCTCGCGATCGGCCTGCCGACAGGTTTCGACGGCGCGGGCATCGCCTTCGYGATCTTCGSCATGCTSGCCGGGATSGCCGGRCTCGTSGTGCTGTCGRTCTGGGTCGGCACSAARCTSATGCTCGTRCCGTCGCTGCTCGTCCTCGAGGGCTCCGGAGTGCGCGCCGCGATCGCACGCTCCTGGCGCCTCACCCGGGGGCGGTTCTGGTTCGCCTTCGGGATCGTGTTCCTCATCGGCGCGATCATGTACGTCGGTACTCAGGCGATCAGCATGGTCGGAAGCCTGGTCACCTCGCTGTTCGGCCCGGTGCTCAACCCCACCGGCAGCACCGACCTCTCCCTCACCGTCAGCACCATCGTGGGTCTCGCGATCACCGAGGTCGTCGTCGTCGTGCTGCAGTCCATCAGCTCCGTCGTGCAGTCCACCGCTGGCGCACTCGTCTACATCGACTGCCGGATGCGCTACGAGGGGCTGGATCAGGATCTGATGGCGACCGTGGAGCGCCGTGCCGCCGGCCACGACGACGGCACGGATCCGTTCCGTGTGGATCCGGCCCGCGCCGTGCGCGCCGGATTCCGCCCTGCGCCCGCGCCGGTGCCCTACCCGCTGCCCCCAGGTCCCGTCCCGGGCTACCCGGCCCCGCAGGGGTTTGCCGGAGTAGCGGCGGCCCAGGGACACGCCGGCGCTCCGATCCCCTCGGGCTACGCCGGGCCGGCTGCGCCGCAGGGGTACCCGACCGTGCCGCCTTATGCCGTGCCCGCCGTTCCGCAGGCCGTGCCCGCGGGCCACCGCCCCGGCCCGCCCGCGACGCCGGCGCCCCCACCTGCTCCCCCGGCACCGCCCGCGCCCCCCGCCCCGATCCCGCCCGCGCAGCAGAGCCCCTGGGCCGCCCCGACGCGAGATGACGGGTGGACCGCGCCCGGATCCGATCGGCCATGACGGGTCCCGCCGTCCGTGTCGCCGTGATCGCCCTCCCCGCCGCGCTTGGCGCGAATCTCGCCTCGATCCCCCTCATCCCCGACGGCGACGGCGCGCGCGAGCTGGCGGAGAAGGAGCTGGCGAAGCCCGAGTACCAGGCCGCGAAGCCCACGCTCATCGATCAATGGACCCGCGCCGTGATCGACTGGCTCGCCGACCTGTTCACACCGCAGCACGCGGTCGACCTCGGACCGTGGGCCGCGATCGTGATCGGCGCCGTGCTCGTCGCCGCCCTCATCGCCGTGCTGCTGATCTGGGGACGTCCCCGGCGCTCCCGCTCCAGGGCGACCGGATCCGTGCTCCTCGGGGCCGCCGACGATCGCACCGCCGCCCAGCTGCGCGCGGACGCCGAGCGTGCGTCGCGCGAGGAGGACTGGGCCGAGGCGATCGTGCTGCGCTACCGCGCCGTCGCCCGGTCTCTCATCGAGCGCGACCTCATCGCGCCGGCGCCCGGAGCGACCGCCCAGACGATCGCCCGCGAGGCCGTCGGGCCGTTCCCCGGGGAAGGCGAGGCGCTGCACGCCGCCGCGGTGGCGTTCGACGACGTGCGCTACCTCGGCCACTCCGGCACATCGGCCCAATACCGCGCGCTCGCGGAGACCGACGACCGCCTGCGCGCGCTGCGCCCGCAGGTGCTGCCCGAGGCGGTGCCCGCATGAGCACCGCGCCCCCGGTCTCACCCGCCCCGGACCGCATCGACGGCCGATCCGACACCCCGTCCTCCGCCGGCGACACGTCCTCCGCCGACACGCGTCCCGCGGGGACGCTCGTGCGTGCGCCACGCCGCGTGCGACGGATCCTGGGCTGGGTCCTGGTGATCGCGCTCGTCCTCATCGTCGCCGCTGCGGGTCTGCTGCTCACATCTGCCTCACCCGTGCAGCGGGACGCGCTCGACCCGGAGCGCCCCGGTCCGGGGGGCACGCAGGCGCTCGCGCAGATCCTCCGCCAGCAGGGCGTGACCGTCGACGTCGTGCGCTCGCGGGCTGACGCGGCGGCCCGGCTGGACGCGGAGACCACACTCGTGATGAGCGATCCGTACCCGCTCACGGACGCGGCGGTCGCGGAGCTCACCGACGCCGCGCACGATGTGGTGCTGATCTCGCCGAGCTCGCGGATGCTGCGGATGCTGCAGCTCGGCACCTACGCCTTCCCGTCCGGGCCGCCCCTGGCGCACGCCGACTGCGACGTCCCCGCCTTCGCGCACGTCGGGTCGATCGTCCCCGGCCAGCTGTTCCTCCCTGACTCCGGCGTCACCTCCTGCTTCGGCGATGCGGGCGAGGGCGCCGCGGTGCTGATCTCGGAGCAGGATGGCGTCCGTCGCGCGATCGTCGACGGCGACGCGCTGTTCACGAACGAGCACCTCGCCCAGAACGGCAACGCGGCGCTCGGACTCGCATTGCTCGGCGTACGGCCGCACGTGATCTGGTACGTGCCCTCGTACGAGGACTCCGATCGCTCCGACGTCGACGTGCCGAAGAGCCTGGCCGATCTCACCCCCGGATGGGTGACGCCGGTGATCGTCCTGGGCATGATCACCGCCCTCCTCGCCGCCGTCTGGCGCGGGCGCCGGTTCGGGCCGCTCGTCTCCGAGACGCTTCCGGTCACCGTCCGGGCCTCGGAGACCATGCTGGGCCGCGCCAGGCTCACCGCGAAGGCGGCCGACGCCGCGCATGCGGCCGACGCGCTCCGTGCCGGCACGCTCTCCCGCCTCGCCGCACGCCTGGGCCTCGCCGCCCGGGCCGATCCCGCGGCCGTGGCGGATGCCGCAGCGGACCGGATCCGCGTGGACAGGGCCGGTTGCCGTGCCCTGCTCATCGGCCCGCTGCCCGCCGGCGACGCCGACCTCGTCCCCTACGCCCGCCGTCTCGCCGAGCTGGAGACCGCCGTCGAGAACGCCGTCCGCATCGAAAGGAGCACCCCGTGACCGATCGTCCCGGCACCGACCCCGCAGGAACCGCCCCGCTCGGGTATCCGCCGGCACCGCCCGCCCCGCCGGCAGCGCCGGCCCAGGGGTCGTCCCCGGCGGCGTCCCGACAAGGATCCGCGACGGCGCCAGGCTCCGACGACGCCGCGCTCCGCCAGGCGATGCAGCGCGTCCGCGCCGAGGTGGACAAGGCCGTCGTCGGCCAGGCCGGCACGGTCACCGGCCTGCTCGTGGCGCTGCTGGCGCGGGGGCACGTGCTCCTCGAAGGCGTGCCGGGAGTCGCGAAGACCCTCGTGGTGCGCTCGTTCTCCCGGGCGCTCGGGCTGGACACCAAGCGCGTGCAGTTCACCCCCGACCTCATGCCCGGCGACGTCACCGGATCCCTCGTCTACGACGCGCGCACGGGCGAGTTCGAGTTCCGTCGCGGACCGGTGTTCACGAACATCCTGCTCGCCGACGAGATCAACCGCACCCCGCCGAAGACCCAGGCGGCGCTGCTGGAAGCCATGGAGGAGCGCCAGGTGTCGTCGGACGGGGCGAGCATGCCGCTGCCGGATCCGTTCCTCGTCGCCGCGACGCAGAACCCGATCGAGCACGAAGGCACCTACTCCCTGCCGGAGGCCCAGCTGGATCGCTTCCTCATGAAGCTCGTGGTCGGCATGCCGGAGCGCGACGCGGAGGTCTCGGTGCTGCGTCGCCATGCGGACGGCTTCTCGCCGCGGGAGCTCACGGATCTGCACCCCGTCGTCAGCGCCCAGGAGATCCTCGCCGCGCAGGAGGCGGCCGGTCGCGTGCAGGTCACGGACGACGTGCTCGGCTACGTGGTCGACCTCGCCCGTGCGAGCCGGCAGTCGCCGTCGGTGCAGCTGGGCGCCTCACCCCGCGCCTCCACGGCGTTGCTCGCCGCGGCGAAGGCCTGGGCCTGGCTGAACGGCTCGAGCGCCGTCACCCCCGACCATGTGCAGACCATGCTGATCCCGGTCTGGCGGCACCGCCTGCAGCTGCGCCCCGACGCCGAGATGGAGGGCGTGTCCGCCGACGCCGTGCTCACCAGCGTGGTGCAGCAGACCCGCGTCCCGATCTAGGCCGCGGAGACACCCCTGATGTTCCTCACCGGTCGCCTCGTGATCGTCGCCGCACTCGGCGTCGTTCCGCTCGTGCTGCTCGATGTCCTCGGGGTGTCGCCGTGGTTCGTCCTGCTCGGCTGG
Organism: Microbacterium sp. 01T413_2; assembly: GCF_056398985.1. Taxonomy (NCBI): domain Bacteria; kingdom Bacillati; phylum Actinomycetota; class Actinomycetes; order Micrococcales; family Microbacteriaceae; genus Microbacterium; species Microbacterium sp. 01T413_2. The sequence continues at coordinate 33,159 of NZ_JBFTQL010000025.1, read as the reverse complement.
CTGGCGCTGTGCGCGGTGCTGGTCGGCGTCGACGTGGTCGCGACAGCCCCGCTCGGCGCGCTGCGGATCGTCCGCGAGGTGCCGAACCGCGCGCGGCAGCACGAGCCGGTCACCGCGACCTTGATCGTGCAGAACCTCGGCGAGCGCCGGCTGCGCGGGCAACTGCGCGATGCGTGGCAGCCGACCGCGGGCGCCGGGAACCGCGGCAGGGCGACGCTGGACCTGCCCGCCGGTGAGCGCCGACGCGTCCCGATCACCCTGCTGCCGCGCCGCCGGGGCGAGCTGGCGAGCGAGTTCGTCGCCGTCCGCTCCACAGGTCCGCTCGGGCTGGCAGGACGCCAAGGACGGCACCTCGTGCGCGGAGCGATCCGGATCCTGCCGCCGTTCACATCGCGCCGGCACCTGCCGTCGCGTCTGGCACGGCTGCGCGAGCTCGACGGCAACACGAGCGTGCAGGTGCGCGGCCAGGGCACGGAGTTCGATTCGCTGCGCGAGTACGTGCGCGGCGACGATGTGCGCTCGATCGACTGGCGCGCCACCGCCCGCGCCGGCACCACGATGCTGCGCACCTGGCGTCCCGAGCGCGACCGGCACGTCGTGATCCTCATCGACACCGGCCGCACCGCCGCCGCGCGCGTGGGCGACGGCACGCGCCTGGATGCCGCCTATGAGTCCGCGCTGCTGCTGTCGGCCCTCGCCCAGCGTGCGGGCGACCACGTGCACCTGCTGCTGTTCGACCGCGCGGTGCGCGGCCGGGTGAGCGGCGTCGAGGGTCCGGCGCTGCTGCCGGCGCTCTCGGACGCGATGGCTCCCGTGCACGCCCGCCTCGTGGACACGGACTGGGGCGCCGCGTTCGCAGCGATCCGCTCGGTCACCACCCGCCCGTCGCTCATCGTCGTTCTCACCGCGCAGGATGCAGTGGAGAGCGCGCGGTCGTTCCTCGGTGCGTTCCCCCGCGCCTCGCGCGCCACGACGATCCTGGTCGGATCCTCCACGGATCTCTCGATCGACGACCTGGCCCGCGCCAGGGACTCGCGCGAGGACGTCTATCTCGCCGCCGCCGCCGAGCGGACCCTCGCCGATGCCGCACGGGTCGCCGACGCGATCCGGCGCGCGGGCGGCGAGCCGCTCGCCGCGGATCCGGAGGACCTGCCGCCGCGCATCGCGGACCGCTACCTGGAGCTCAAGGCGGCCGGCCGGCTCTGACCGGCCCTCTGGCGACACGCCCCGATGACCGCGGCTTTTCCTGAATCATTCAGAAAAAGCTASGGTGGAGSCATGGASACCTCSGCSATCCTCCGCRACGCRGGACTGCGCGTGACCGTGCAGCGCATCGCGGTGCTGCAGGCCCTCGCCCTCGCCCCGCACAGCTCGGCGGATCGGATCCACACCGCCGTCGAAGGCGCCGATATCGCTCTGCCGACGGTGCACGCGATCCTCGGCGACCTCGCCACGGCCGGCATCATCCGGCGGGTGAGCCTGCCCGATGCCGACCGTGCGCTCTTCGAGGTCGAACCCGGCGACAACCACCACCACATGCAGTGCGTCCGCTGCGGCCGGCTCGAGGTCGTCTCCTGCGCTGTCGGCGCCTCGCCGTGCCTGCACCCGGCCGAAGACCACGGCATGCGCCTGCTCGAAGCCTCCGTCACCTACCGCGCGGTGTGCCGCACCTGCGACGAGGTGCGGCCGTCCGCTTGACCGAGACTCGCGCCGCCCGCCCGGGGACCTTCCCTCGGAGCGGCGATCGGCGTGCCTGAAACCCCACGAAAGAACAGGAAGGATCAGCCTTGACTGACGAACTCACCTGCCCGATCGACCACGCCGGCGGCGCCCCCGCGCCGCGCCCCACCGGTAGCCGCACCGGCAACACCGACTGGTGGCCTGAGCGCCTGAACCTGCGCCAGCTCGCGAAGAACCCCGCCGTCGGCGACCCGCACGGCGAGGACTTCGACTATCGCGCCGCGTTCGAGGCGCTGGACCTCGACGCCGTCAAGCGCGACATCGCCGCGCTGCTCACCGAGTCGCAGCCGTGGTGGCCGGCGGACTTCGGCAACTACGGTCCGCTGATGATCCGCATGGCCTGGCACTCCGCCGGCACGTACCGCGTGTTCGACGGCCGCGGCGGCGGCGGCAACGGCCAGCAGCGCTTCGCCCCGCTGAACAGCTGGCCGGACAACGTGGGTCTGGACAAGGCCCGCCGCCTGCTCTGGCCCGTGAAGAAGACCTACGGCAAGGCGCTGAGCTGGGCCGACCTGATGATCCTCGCCGGCAACGTCGCGCACGAGCAGATGGGCATGCCCACCTTCGGCTTCGCCGGCGGCCGCCCCGATGTGTGGGAGCCGGACGACGACGTGTACTGGGGCTCCGAGAAGATCTGGCTCGACTCCAGTGCCCGCATCTCGACCGATGAGCAGGGCGAGCGCTCGCTCGCGAAGCCGCTCGCGGCCACCATGATGGGTCTCATCTACGTCAACCCCGAGGGGCCCGAGGGCAACCCGGATCCGCTTCTCGCCGCGAAGGACATCCGCGAGACCTTCGGTCGCATGGCGATGAACGACGAGGAGACGGTCGCCCTCATCGCCGGCGGCCACACCTTCGGCAAGACCCACGGCGCGGCCCCCGAAGCGGGGAACGTCGGCGAGTCGCCCGAGGGCGCCCCGATGGAGCAGATGGGTCTGGGCTGGAAGAGCAGCCACGGCGCCGGACACGGAAACGACACGATCGGATCCGGCCTCGAGGTCACCTGGACCTACCACCCCACCCGCTGGGACAACGAGTTCTTCCACATCCTGTTCGCCTACGACTGGGAGCTCACCACGGGCCCCGGCGGCGGCAAGCACTGGAAGCCGACCGATGGCGCCGGATCGGACTTGGTCCCGGAGGCACAGGGCGAGGGTCGCCGCGAGCCGCGCATGCTGACCACCGACCTGGCCCTGCGCGAGGACCCGATCTACCGCGAGATCTCGCTGCGCTTCAGCCAGGACCAGGCCGCGTTCACCGATGCGTACAGCCGGGCCTGGTTCAAGCTCACCCACCGCGACCTGGGCCCGAAGACCCGCTATCTCGGCGCCGAGGTGCCCGCCGAGGACCTGCTCTGGCAGGACCCGGTGCCCGCGCACGAGGGTGCGCTCATCGGCGCCGCCGAGATCGCCGACCTCGAGCAGCGCATCGCCGCGACCGGTCTCAGCGTCTCCGACCTGGTGTCGACCGCGTGGGCCGCGAGTTCCTCGTTCCGCGGCAGCGACAAGCGCGGCGGCGCGAACGGAGGCCGGATCCGCCTCGAGCCGCAGCGCAGCTGGGAGGTCAACCGGCCTGTCGAGCTCGCCCGCGTGATCGCGGCGCTGGAGGGCGTGCAGGAGGCGTTCAACGCGACCGGCGGCGCGCAGGTGTCGTTCGCCGACCTCGTGGTGCTCGCGGGCAACGTCGGCGTGAAGCAGGCCGCGGCCGCCGCGGGGCGCGCCGTGGAGATCCCGTTCACGCCGGGACGCACCGACGCCACGCAGGMGCAGACCGACATCGAGTCGTTCCAGTACCTGAACCCGCAGGCCGACGGCTTCCGCAACTACGTCAGCGACGTGGCCCGTGCGATCCCGGCGGAGGTGCTGCTCGTCGACCGTGCCGGCCTGCTGACGCTCTCCGCACCCGAGATGACGGTGCTCGTCGGCGGTCTGCGCGTGCTCGGCACGAACTGGGACGCCTCGCCCTACGGCGTGTTCACCCGGACCCCTGGCGTGCTCACGAACGACTTCTTCGTGAACGTGCTCGACCTGAACACGACCTGGAAGCCGCTCGATCCCGGATCCCACGCGTTCCAGGCCACCGACGACGCGACCGGAGAGACGACGTGGGTGGGCACCCGCGCCGACCTCGTCTTCGGCTCGAACTCCGAGCTGCGGGCGCTGGCCGAGGTGTACGCCAGCGATGACGCGAGCGCGAAGTTCGTCGACGACTTCGTGAAGGCCTGGGTCAAGGTCGCCGAACTCGACCGCTACGACGTGCGCTGAGTTCACGACACGGATCCGTGCGCCGACGGCCCGTCCCGATCCCGGGGCGGGCCGTCRGCGTTGCGGTGCGGGATGCGCCACGGCGGGTAGTGTCACTGACGGACAGCGGCGCCCACCTTCCCACGCGCCAGACAGCAAGGAGCCCCATGTCCTCCTCCCCCGTCGACGCACCGGCCGCCCCGCCCTCGTCTCTCGCCCCGCGCCTGGTCGCAGAGGGTCTCGGAACGTTCCTGCTCGTTGCCGCCGCGATGGGCACCGCGCTGTTCGCCTCGAACCACTTCACCGATCCCGGTGCGCAGGGCGCCGTCTACATCGCGGTGGCACTCGCCGTGGGTCTCTCCGTCCTCGTGGGCGTCTACGCCTTCGGCCCGATCTCCGGGGGGCACTTCAACCCCGCCGTCACACTCGGCGCGGCGGCCGCAGGGCGGATCGCGTGGAAGGACGCCGGTCCCTACGTCGTCGCGCAGTGCGTCGGCGGCGTCGTGGCGTCCACCGTGCTCACCCTGATCGGCACGTTCGGTCCGGACGGCTGGCTGCCCCGGGCGCAGGACGCGGGCTTCGCCAGCAACGGCTGGGGCGCGCTGTCTCCCGGCGGCTTCGGCGTGTGGGCCGCGATCATCGCCGAGGTCGTGTTCACGGCCTTGTTCCTCTTCGTGATCCTCGGCGTCACCCACCCCGTGCGCGGCACGCCGTTCGCGGGCATCGCGATCGGCCTGACGCTGACCCTCGGCGTCCTGGCGACCCTGCCCATCGACAACGCCTCGCTGAACCCGGCACGATCGCTGGCCACCGCGATCTACGGCGGCGTCGCGCCGCTCGCGCAGCTGTGGGTGTTCCTGGTGTTCCCGATCCTGGGCGCCCTGATCGCCGGATTCACCTACCGCGCGCTGTTCGACGCTCCCGTCCCCGCCGAGCGCTGAAACCCACGACTCCGGATCCACGTCACGGAACCGGCCGCGACGGCCCGCGATCGCGGCGCGCTCAGCCGGCAACGAGCGTCGGTGTGCCGGCCTCGAACTCGGTGAGGTCGCCGCTCTCGCCSAGWYGCTGSGCSCGACGGCCCRSGATCAGCATGTARGMSAGGAASACCGCCAGCGCGAGCGCRCCGATCCCGATCTTCACSGGCCAGGGCAGTCCCCAGCCGGTCACGAATCCCTCGACCAGGCCGGAGAGCCCGAGCGCGAACACGAGCCCGATGGCGACGGTGCCGAGCGAGCGCCCGGCGACCGCGAGGGCCTCGCCGCGGGTGCGCTCGCCCGGCACCAGCCAGGCCCAGAAGATGTGCAGGCCCGCCGCAGCGGCGACGAAGATGCAGGTSAGCTCGAGCATKCCGTGCGGCAGCAGGTACAGCACCACCACGTCGCCGCGCCCGAATGCGAACATGACCCCGACCGCCAGGCCCACGTTCACGGCGTTCTGCATGAGCACCATGATCGGCCAGATGCCGGTGACCCCGAGCAGCACGCACTGCGCGGCGATCCAGGCGTTGTTCGTCCACACCATGCCGGCGAACTCGGCCGCCGGATTCTCGGTGTAGTAGTCCGTGAAGGAGTGCTCGACGTAGTACTTCAGATCGGCCTTGGATCCGAGTGCCGCGACGAGCGCGGGATCCGAGGTGATCCAGATCGCCACGCCGACGACCACCGCCAGGCTTGCGAGCGCGATGACCAGCGTGGTCCAGCGCAGCCGGTACAGCGCCGCGGGAAGCTGCCGGGCGAAGAAGCGACCGGTCTGCCGGAGCACGTTGTCGCCCTGGCCCGTGAGCCGCAACCGTGCCCTGGCCAGGATCGTGGAGACGTGCGCGCTCTGCGGAGAGGATCCGACCGAACTGCGCAGATCGGCGAGATCCGCCGATGCCGCCCGGTAGCGAGTGATGAGCTCGTCGACGCCGGCGCCGTCGAGCGACTGCCGGTTGAGCTCGTCCAGGCGCGCCCACTCGCGGCTCCTGGCATCGGCGAGTGCGTCGGCGTCCACGTGTTTTACTGTACCCATGTCGGATGCCAGCGCCTCGAACGCCGTGGGCGCTGCGCACTCGATCGCCGCACTCGACAGCGACGACGAGGTACTCTCGGGCGAGGCCGTCGCGATCGAAGTGCAGCCCGTCGGCCTCTTCTTCCGCACGCTGGGCGCCCTGATCGACGCGGCTCTGAGCTGGGCCGTCTTCCTCGGCTACATCGCCGTGCGCTATTGGATGCTGGGCGCGTTCGGGGATCCCGCCCTGGACCGGATACTCGCCGTGCTGGCGCTGGTCACCGCGTTCGTGATCGTGCCGTGCACGATCGAGACCCTCACCCACGGCCGCAGCCTCGGCAAGCTCGCCGTGGGCGGACGGATCGTGCGCGTCGACGGCGGCGCGGCCGGATTCCGGCACGCTCTCATCCGTGCGCTCATCGGCGTCTTCGAGACCTACCTCACGTTCGGGGCCGTCGCCTTCCTGACCGCGGCCTTCACCGCGCGATCGCAGCGTCTGGGCGACCTCGTCGCTGGAACGTACAGCCAGAAGGTGCGCACGCCGCGCCTGGCCGCGCGCGTGCCGGTCATGCCGCCTGGCATGGAGTCGTGGGCGGCGATCGCGGACGTGGCCCGCATGCCCGATCGGCTCGCACGGCGCATCTCGCAGTTCCTGGACAGCGCGCCGCAGCTGCTCCCGCCCGCCAGGGCGCGGATCGCGCATGAGCTGCTGACCGAGGCGTCGGCGTTCATCTCGCCGGTTCCCGCCGCACCCCCCGAGGCCGTGCTCGTGGCCGCGACGGTGCTGCGCCGGGAGCGCGAACGGCGCGCGCTCGCGCTCGCCGATGCGCGTGTGCAGCGCCTCAGCGGCGTGGACGTCGGCGTCTAGACGCCGCGAGCCCTCAGGCCCGCAGCGTCTCGTGGCGGACGACGATCCAGCCCGCCGGCACGGAGAGGCGCTCGGCATGGATCGCGCACAGGTCGTGCGCGTGCGGGTCGTTCTCGACGCCGAGCGGCCCGAGCGCCGCCRTCTGGTCGCCGTAGTCGTAGGTGAGGGTCGCCACGGCCTCGCGCGCGCAGCCCACCTTGGAGCAGAGTCGTCCGTACATCCCCTTCAGGCTACGACCGCGCACCGCCCGCGCCGGGATGCCGCGCGCACGTGAGTCGGATCCGCCCATCCGCGGAGGACCAGGCGAGGTCCCGACCGAACTGCCGGTGCCGCCTGGACCGCCGGTGCCGCCTAGACTTGCCGCATGCGCCGTGCTCGTGGATCCCGCCGTGCGGTCGTCCCGCGCCGCGGCGACCGGCACGGCCGGCACGGCCGTCTGGGCCGCAGCTCCGTGGTGCGGCCGCCGCTGCCACCGCTCGACGGGCGCCTCGACACGTTCGACCTGCACGTCGGCTCCGCGGTCGAACTGCTGCGCTCGATGTGGCCGGACCTTCGCCCGGTGCGCATCGAGATCGCGGCGATGCCCACCCATGCGGATCCGGACGGTCTGCCGCGCTGGCTCGTGGACACCCAGGCGCAGCGCATCGTGCTGTTCCGCGTGCCCATCGAACGACTGCTCGAGCCCGGTCACGACGACAGCGCGCACCGCCGCGTCGCGATCGAGGGTGCGGTGTTCCGCGCGGCGGCGCAGTACATCGGACGCGAGCCGTGGGAGATGGATCCACGCGGCTTCGACACCGACGAGTGACGCGCCCGACGGAGCGCGGGCGCTGACCGCCCGGCCCGCCTAACGCTGGTAGACCGTGATCGGGGCCGCTGCGGCGTCCGTGGCCCAGACCGGATACCCGGCCAGCCGGCCGATGCCCGAGTAGACCACCGCACCGCGCACCGCGGTCGGCGAAGACAGCGAATACGTGGTGGAAGCGCTGACGGTCACTGTGGCAGCCCCATCGGGCTGCAGCGTGACGCGCTGGGTCGCCCCGCCGTCGATCGGGGTGAGCTCGACCGTGGTCGCCTGGTCCGAGGCGTTCTGCAGGTGCAGCTGCGGTGCCGGCCCGTCCGCCACGGCGAAGGCCGTGGTGCCGGTGATGACCGGGGCCGGAGTCATCCAGGCGAAGTCGGATCCCTTGGCGGACCCGGTGGTCTGCCAGGCGGCGGCGACGACCGGATTGCTCGCGGTCACGTCGATGGCATACAGTCCGGGCTTCAGCGCGGAGAAGTTGACGGATCCGACCTGGCCCGCCGTGAGCTTCACCGTCTTCGGCTCGCCGATCTTGCTGCCGTTGGCGGCGTTGCGTGGCTGCAGCGTCACGGTGGCGTCGGCGTCGGGCGCCAGCAGGCGGACCGCCGTCGAGGCGTTGTCGTCGTCGTCCGACCCGACCACCGCGCGTACGCCGAGCAGAGAGAACTCCTTCTGGGGCTGCGCGATGGCGTCCTGCACGTCGATGCCGACCGGATCCAGGGTGCGGATCAGACTGGACTGCAGCGCCGCGCGCACCGGTGCACCACTCGAGGTCACCTCGACGACGGGGCTGCTCTCCCCCGCCGACCCCGCGACGAGCGGGACCGTGGACTGGGTGCCCGCGGGCACGACCAGCTCCGAGGAGTGCGTGCCGCCGGCCGAACCGTACTCGGTGAACGTCACGGTCGCCGTGACGGCGCCCGGGTTCGCGATCAGCAGGATGTCGCTCGATCCGGTGGTGCCGGCGCCGCCGACGATCCACGACTCCATGCTCGGCGGACGGCASGCGGACGCCGCGAASCCGGAGAGGTCGTCGGCGGAKACCGTRACSGACTGGGCMGCCGCGGCCAGGGCGGACTCGCGATTCTGCGGGGAGGCTGTGAACGCCGGCGCCGAGGTCGCGCCCACCACATCGGACATGCCGAGCTCGCCCGGGGTCAGGTTCTCGCCCGCCGAGGCGCCGCTGACGAGGTTCGGGCTGCCTGCGACGCTGAGCTGGGATGCCTGCGCGGCGTCGCGCCCGAGCGCCAGGAAGGACCCGGTGCAGCTGAGCAGAGTGTCGCCCGCCACGGGTTTGACCGTGGAATGAGCCGGTGTGCGCGCGATCGTGGGCCAGGCGGCCGGGATCGCGATGACCGCGCCGGCCACGCAGGCCGCGGACACGACGACGCCTGCGACCAGGCGAGCCCCGGTGGCGACGAGACGCACGGAGGTCCTGCTGCTCATTCGTCGGCCTCCTTCGCGGGCGCGGATGCCGTATCGGCGGGAGCGGATCCGGGGTCCTGGGGTTCGGGTTCGGGTTCGGGATCTGGATCCGCAGCTGCAGACGGATCCGCAGGCGTCGCGTCGGGATCCGCCGGCCGATCGGCCGAGTCCGCGTCGCTCTCGACCGGAGCTTCCTCGAAGTCCGCCTGGGCAGGCGGTTCCGTCCCGGGAGATGCCTCGTCGTCGATCACGGTGTCGGGCGCGGCGGCGCCTTCTGCCGCCGCCGCTTCGCCCGGGATCACGACCGAACCGGACGCGCCCTTGCGCTTCTTCGGCGCGCGGGCGGGGCGCTCGCGTGCCGGCTTGACCGGTCGGGGAGCGCGCTCCGGCAGCACGCCGACCGCGCGCGGAACGGCTCGCGCGGCCCGGCGCGAGGCACGGGTCGGGATCGACAGCAGCAGCGCGGCGAGCAGCACGATCAGCTCCACCGTCACGACCAGCTGCGCGGTGGCGCGCTGCCCGGCGCTCATCCCCGCGCGCGTGGCCGGCTCGGCATCCATGCGCCACAGCACCCCGCGAGGCGTCTCGCCGACGCGCACGAAGCCCGCGCGCTGATCCAGGGCCGTGGCGGACTGCAGGCGCAGCGAGCGCTCCGCCGAGGTCTCCTTCTCCGAACCCGCCTGAAGCAGCACGAAACGCACTCCCAGCGCGCCGAGCGCCTTGGGCGCATCGAACTGTCGCGCAGAGACGAGATCGACCGACAGTTCGGTGTAGTCCTTGCCCGGCGCCGAGGTCGCCGTGTTGATGATCGTGGCCTGCGCGCCGAGGGTGGCACTCGCACCCCACACCACCGTGGTGGCGAGGGCGCCGTCCGGCTGGGCGCTGAGCACGAGCGTTCCGAGCTCGCGGTCGGCGCGGGCCTGGGCGTTCACATACGCGGGCAGCGTGGTGAGGTCACCGCGCTGGATCGTCGCGGTCCCCGTGACGAACGACACGGCGGTCGGCACCGCGCACACCACGATTCCGGCGGCGGCGATGAGCGCCGCGGCTCCGCGCAGCGCCGGGCGGGTGATCGCGCAGTCCAGGGTCACCAAAGCTCCGCCCAGCACGCCGATCCACGCGAGGCTCAGTCCGGATCCGGGCCAGATCGGCACGGCCTGCGACTGTGCGAACGCGACCGCGACGCCCACCGCGGCGAACGCGGTCGCGAGCCCGGTGGCGGCGACGAGGAGGGATCCGATCCCCACGCTCCACCGACGTGTGATCGTGGAGAACACCGCGAGCACGGCGAGCGGGGCGCCGAACCAGAGCACCCAGGACGCGTCCTTCACACCCAGCAGCGTCGGCCAGCCGGCCTGGTCCATGGTGGGCAGTCCGGCGAGCAGCGACAGACGCCCGGCCGCATCCGCGGCCGCCTGCGGCGCCACGACGATCGCACCGGGATCCGACAGCAGAGCCCACAGCGAGCCGTGCGCGAGGTGCCAGATCGCGAGCGGGGCGAACACGACGACGGCCGGAACGAGCACCCAGACCATGCGCACGGCGCCGCGTACCGAGCGTCGAGCGAGCAGCCACACGATCGCGATGAACCAGAGCAGCACGAAGGCCGGCGCGAGCGACGGCGCGCACGCCAGTGCGGCCGCCGTCAGCAGCGACGCCGCCCCGGCCGCCCCCCAGGAGCGCTGGGCGACGAGGGCGGTGTGCAGCACCCAGGGCAGCAGCAGGTGCAGCAGCACCGCGGCCGGGCGCCCTTCGGCGAGCGCGATCAGGAAGGCGGGCGACAGCGCCCACACGACGCCGGCCAGGATCCGCAGCCCCGGCTTGTCGGTGATGCGGGTGGCGGCGAACCATCCGCCGAGCACGGCGAGCGGCAGGGCCGCGACCCAGAGCAGCAGCAGAGCGTATGAGGGCGATCCCGGCCAGAGTGAGCCGAGCACGGCCAGCACGCCGGAGAACGGATCCGCTGGTCCCACCACGTCGATCCCGAAGCCGCGCTGCCCGTAGGCGGCGTCTCGCCACAGCGCSSCGACGGTCTGCCGCARCGGCAGCAKCGCSCCKCCRCCGAGGGCGGGCCAGGCCAGCAAGGAGGCGAACAGTGCGACGCCGGCGACCAGCGCGCCGAGCACGGCCCAGGCGCCACCGCCGGAGAAGAACCCGAGTTCCTCGTGCACCCCCGCCTCGGTGCCGTGCCCGTCATCGAGGCGCTGGCGCAGTTGAGCACGGGTGACCCGGAGCGGAGCGATGCTCGCCCAGCTCGCGCGGCGATCGGCGCGGATCGCCCGGCGAGAGCGCGCTACGGCGGATCCTGAGACCATCGCGATGCCGGCGGCGCCCCACTCCGGAAGCACCGCGGCGGGACGCTTCCCGGTCAGGTGCGTGATCGAGCGCCACAGCGCGAGGGGCAGCAGCGAGAGCCAGTGCAGCGGCACCGCCGCAGCGGGGGCGTAGCTCAGCCGACGATGCAGCTGTGCGCGGCGGCGGGCGAAAGCGTCCGCCGCCGTGCCCTCGACGTCGGCGCCGTCGTCCACGGCGATCCTCGCTCCGGCGGCGAGCACCATGCGGCCGCCGGCGAGGCGTGCACGGATGCCCAGATCGAGCCCCTCGTCGCGGCCGCCCAGACCGGCGTCGGGGCGCAGCCCGCGACCGGCGCGGAGGAGCAGCCCGCGCGCATCCGCGCCGAGCGCGTCGTCCATGCCGTCGTGCTGGCCCTGGTCGAGTTCGCCCCGTGCAGGATCGACGGCGCGACCGAGGCGGGTCATGCTCTGCCCGAACGACGCGATGCGGTGCTCGTCGACATCGCTCACGAGCTTGGGGGCGGCGATCGCGGCCGCCGGCGAGCGCTCCAGCGCGCCGGCGAGCTGCTCGAGCGCAGTGGGAGCGGGGGCGCAGTCCTCCGTGAGGATCCACAGCGCCGCCCCCTCGGCGACACGCGGCAGTGCGAGCGACACCGCGGCGGCCAGGGTCGTGGAGGCCTTGGTCTCGATCACCGCTTCAGCGGCCTGGGCGACGCGGGCGCTGCCGCGGAGGGCGCTCGAGGAGCCGCACGCGACGATCGTCAGCGCATCCGGCCGGCGGGTCTGCGCGGCGAGCGCATCGAGGGCGCGCAGCAGGCGCGCAAGGGAGGTCGCACCCGAACGGGCGACGAGGACGGCGTGTACTCGGGCAGACATGACGGGGTCAGCCTAAGCGGGCTGTCGCCGGAGGGAGGGCTGGGACGTGGGCGCGTCCCGGTATTCCTGGCAGACGCATTGCGGGGACCGCGACCGCGCAACCGAAGCGGCGGGTCTGCGAGGGCGCCGCGTTTCGTCTCGGTCGATCGCTTCGCGCTCGTCCTCGCTCAACGACCGATTCGTCAGCCGGCGCGGCGCTTGAGCTTGCGGCGCTCGCGCTCCGACAAGCCGCCCCAGATCCCGAAGCGCTCGTCGTTGTTCAGGGCGTATTCGAGGCATTCGCCCCGCACGTCGCAGGTGGTGCAGATGCGCTTGGCGTCGCGGGTCGAGCCGCCCTTCTCCGGGAAGAAGGCCTCGGGGTCGGTCTGCGCGCACAGCGCGTCGCTCTGCCACGCGAGTGCATTGTCATCGCCCTCGGTCGGGCGGCGAACGCCCGGCACCCCCAATTGGACCGGATCGACGAACCAGTCATCGGGAACGTCTGAACGGTATGCCGTCATGTCGCCCTCTCCCTCGTTTCCCCCCGGGTGCGCCGCGGGCCGCGTTGCATTACTAATTACACCCGTGTCATTCGCCCTGGTCAAGTCGCGGATCGTAAACCCTCAAGCACGCGTTGAACGTTCTTCGACGTCCTCGGCGTGTCGCGACGGCGTGTCGGAGACCGGCGGCGCTCCCGAAGTCCCGAGGTGCGGGCGGTACTCTGAACCACGATGGCGCAGCACTCCAGACTCTCCACGGCCCCTCCGCCGAGCGCTCCGGCACGCGAGTCCACCCGGCATCTGCTGCTGCGCGCGCACATCGTGCTGCTGCTCTTTTCCGTGTTCGCGCACACCGCTGTCTTCAATCTGCTCGGCGTGGACGGCGCGGCCGTCGTGCTGGGCGTGCTGCTGCTCGGCACGCTCGGGCTCGCGATCCCCCGCATCGCCCTGGCGCGTCCGGCCCGGTTCCCGTGGCGACGGATGCCGTGGACGGCCCTCGGCTACACGGCCCTCGCCCTGCTCTCGGTGTTCTGGTCCGGCTGGCCGTGGGCGACGCTGCTCACCTGGACGCTGCAGGCGGCGATCACCGTCGTCGCGCTGTTCATCGCGTTCACGCTGAGCTGGCATGAGATCGTGCGAGCGCTCTCGAGCGCGCTGAAGTGGATCCTGGGTCTCTCGCTGCTGCTCGAGCTGTGGGTCGCGGTGGTGCTGCGGCATCCGCTGCTSCCGTTCTTCTCSGAKCTGCCCGCGGGCAAGCCGGATCCGCAYTGGTACTGGGTGCGCGGCGATCTGTTCGACGGCGGCCGGGTGCAGGGCATCGTCGGCAACTCGAACACGCTGGGGATCCTCTGCGCGTTCGCTCTGGTCGTGTTCGCGCTGCTGTACGCGCAGGGTGCGCGGCGCCGGCCGGCGCTGCTGGTCTGGATCGCGCTCGCCGCGTTCTTCTTCCTGCGAGCCGGATCCGCTACCGCGTACGCGTCGTTCGCGGTCGGCGTGCTGGTGCTGGGAGCCGCCCTGCTCATGCGGCGCACACGCACACCGGGCGCCCGCAGCCGGCTGTACGCCGCGTTCACCGCGGTCGCCGTTGCCGGCGCCGCCGCCGTCTGGTTCGCCCGCGACGCGCTGTTCGGCGCGCTGGGCAAGTCCTCCGACCTCACCGGGCGCCTGGAGATCTGGCGCAAGGTGTGGGAGCGCGCCGTGCACCATCCGGTCTTCGGCAACGGCTTCTCCTCCCCCTGGGTGCCGTGGGATCCGGCGTTCCACGACTGGATCATCGACCACCGCATCACCGTGTTCATGGCGCACAACATGTGGCTCGACGTGTTCCTCCAGCTCGGCATCGTCGGCGTGCTGCTGATCGCGGTCGCGTTCTTCGCATTCGCGTGGCGCGCCTGGTTCTTCGCCGTCGACCGCCCCCGCTGGGATCTCGTGCGGGACCGCCCCTACGCGGCGCTTTCACTGCTGCCGACCGTGCTGGCCGGGATGCTGCTCGTGCTGGGGCTTGCCGAGTCGACGCCCATCATGCTGTGGGGCTGGCTGMTGCTCGTGATGCTGTCGTTCAAGATGAAGATCTCGCCGTTCGTGGGATCCGGACCCGGCGAGGGCGCGCCGCCGCAGTCGCGTCGGCAGGCGGCATGACCACTCCACGGCGACGCCTGGCGAGGACCCTCGCCTCGGTCGAGATGGCGCGCGCCTACACGACCTGCGCGCTGCTGAGCGTGTTCGGATCGTTCGCGATCTCCGCGTTCACCTCGCCCGCGACCCTCAACACGATCATCGCCGTGCTCTGCGTGACGGGTGTCGGCATCCTGTGGGTGCGCCGCGAGGAGCTCAGCCCGCTGCGGATCGCGCCGTCGACCCTGCTCGCGTTCCTCGCTTGGACGCTCGCGAGCGCGGTGTGGTCGACCGCGTCCACGGCGACGCTCAAGGCCTGGGCCGCCCTCGCCGGATACGCGGTGATCGCGGTCGTCGTGGGCCACATCCGGGACACGCTGCAGACCGTGCGTGCACTGGGCGATGCCCTGCGGATCCTGCTCGGCGCATCCCTGGTCGCCGAGATCATGAGCGGAGTCCTGCTGGACATGCCGTTCCGCTTCCTGGGCATCCAGGGCGAGATCGCCGCCGGGGGTCCGGTCCAGGGACTCTTCGGCACGCGCAACATGCTCGGACTCATCGCCGTCATCGCCGTCATCACGTTCGTGGTGGAGTGGCGTTCGCAGTCGTTGTCGGCCGGGATCGCCATCCCGTCGGTGGTGCTGGCGGGGTTCCTGGCGCTCTTCTCCGCCTCCCCCACCGTGCTCGTGCTCGCGGCCGTCGTGGGCGCAGCAAGTGTGGCACTGGTGATCGTGCGCCAGGCTCCGGTCGCACGGAGGCGCCCGCTGCAGTGGACGATCGGCGGGGTGGTGCTGGCGGCGCTCATCACGACCGCGATCTTCCGGCACCGCATCGTCGCGCTGCTCGACGCGGGCAGCGACTTCAACACCAGGGTCGAGCTGTGGAGCACCCTCTCCCCCTACGTGCAGCAGCGTCCGGCTCAGGGATGGGGCTGGTTCGGCCTGTGGAGCGACGCGCTGTACCCGTTCAACTCGATCAACTACTTCACGAGCGATCACCACGGCAGCGCTCTGAACGCCTTCTTCGATGTCCTCCTGCAGGTGGGGGCGGGCGGTTTCCTGCTGTTCTGCCTGCTCGGCGGGATCGCGCTCGTGCGCTCCTGGCTGGTCGCGAGCGTACGGCGCTCGGTCGTCTACGCCTGGGCGCCGCTGGTGCTCGTCGCGCTCGCCGTCGACTCCGTGTTCGAGAGCTTCACGATCGTCAATGCGGGCTGGTTCCTGCTCGTGCTGTGCGCCCTGCGCGCCGGCCAGTCACGGTCCTGGCGGGAGAACATCGACGCCGTGCAGACGAGTTCGACACCGCTGCCGGATCGTTGAGATGCGGGCTGCGACCTCGGACAAGCACGAGGCGCGCGCACGCGTTCGCAGGGTTGCCCGGGCTTCCGCGGGTAGGCTGGAGGCCTCCCCTCACCTTCTCTGGAGCGACATCCGTGACCCCTGACCCGCAGAACGCCGCCGCCGGCTTCGACCCGGCCACCGCGACGATCGTCGTCGTCACCTACAACCGCTCGCACCTGCTGACGGGGCTGCTGGACAGCATCGTGCAGATGGACCCGAAGCCGGGACGCGTCGTCATCATCGACAACGCCTCCTCCGACGACACCACTGACGTCGTCGACTCCTACCGCTCGCGGATCGGCGCGGAGATCGTGTACCGGCGCCTGGAGACGAACACCGGTGGATCCGGCGGATTCAGCGAGGGCATGCGCACCGCGTACGAGCTGGGATCCGAGTGGATCTGGATGATGGACGACGACGTCGAGGTGCTGCCCGACGGTCTCGCCAGGATGGGCGCATGGGCGCCGCGCTTCAAGAGCATCCAGGGGCGCCGCTACGACTACGACGGCAGCGCGTTCTACTGGCAGTACCGGATCGCGGAGCGCATGGGCATCCCGATCCCGTTCGCTCCTGCCGGCTTCGACGCCACGGGGTTCAAGCCGATGAACAGCGGTTGCTTCGAGGGCATGTTCATCCACCGCTCGATCGTCAAGGAGATCGGGCTTCCGGATCCCCGGTTCTTCATCTACTGGGACGACCAGATGTACGGCTGGCTCGCCTCGCGGCGCACCCAGGCCGTGATCGTGGACGAGTTCGTGCTGCGGCGCACCCGCGAGATCAAGCAGTGGGACATGGGCGTGCGGCACATGAACGCGTCCAGCAACGCCTACCGCTACTACATCATGCGCAACCGCGCGTACCTGAAGCAGTACTACCGCGCGCATGACGTGTACAACCCCGTGCTGTTCGCCCTCGGCACCTCGATGACCTTCGCCAAGGAACTCATCCGCCTGGTGTTCGTCGAGCGCACCGTGCGCGGCACCAGCAACCTGTTCCGCGGGCTGCGGGACGGCGGGAAGATCGGCCGCGACCGCAGCTGGCGCCCGATGCCGGCCCTGGAGGACTGATGAGCGAGCAGAAGCCCGAAGCTGTCTGGATCTTCCCCGAGGAGCCGAAGAAGCGCGGCGGCCGCATCGCCCTGATCATCGGACTCATCGTGGCGGTGCTGATCGTGGCGGCCGTCGTGGTGCTGTTCCTGATCCCGCGAGGCGACGGCACTCCCGCGCCGACCCCGAGCCCGACGACGTCGAAGACGGCGACCCCGACGCCCACGGCATCCCCCACTCCCACCACGCCTCCGACCGATCTGCCGACCGCACCGGCCACTTCGCCGCCTCCGGTGCCGGATCCCTCCGTCGACCAGTTCCGCGCGCAGGTGCAGCCGCGACTCGACGACGCATCCACCGGCCTCGACCTCGTGCAGAACCAGAGCGGCGACATGGCGGTGCAGATCGTCGACTCGCTGCAGAACGACGCGCAGAACCTGGCGGGCCAGCCCGCGCCCGCGTCGATCGCGACGCAATGGGGCGAAGCCGTGAACGCCTACGCCGCCCGGCTGCAGTCACTGCGCTCGGCCTACGCCGGTGGATCCGACCCATCGGGACCCCTGGTCGACGCGCGCGCCGCGCTCGGTCAGCTGCGCTCGCTCGTCGGACTCTGATCGGATCCGGTCCCGGCGAGGGCGTCACCGGCTTCCTTCAGCGCGCCGATCAGGCGCGGTCAGGGTCGCATCAGGCGTTGTCGGCGTTGTAGCGGTCCAGCACTTCGCCGATCGACGCGTCCAGCACGAGCCCGCCCTTGTCCAGGTACAGGCCGCGCGTGCAGAACCGGCGCAGGTCCTTCTCGTTGTGCGACACGAAGAACAGCGTGCGGCCGTCGGCGAGCAACTCGTCGATGCGCTGATAGCACTTCTCGCGGAACGCCTTGTCACCCACGGCGAGAACCTCGTCGACGAGCAGGATCGGCTCCTCCAGCTGGGACACCACGGAGAACGCCAGGCGCACCTTCATGCCGTTGGAGAGGTGCTTGTACGGGGTGTCCTGAAACTTCTCCAGCTCGGCGAAGTCGATGATGTCGTCGTAGCGCGCAGCGATCTCGGCGCGCCCCATCCCGTGCAGCCCGGCCGTGAGCCGCACGTTCTCCCGCACGGTGAGGTCGCCCACGAAGCCGCCGGTGAGCTCGATCAGCGGGGCGACTCCGCCCTGCACGCGCACCTGCCCCTCATCGGACAGCATCACGCCGGCGACGAGCTTCAGCAGCGTCGACTTGCCCTGGCCGTTGCGGCCGACCACGCCGATCGCCTCGCCCTGCCGCACGGTGAAGGAGACGTTCCGCAGCGCCCAGAACTCGCCGGGACGGTTCCGCCGGTTCTTGCCGGCGAAGAGGTCCTTGAAGCTGCGCCGGCCGCGACGGCCCAGGCGGAACCGCACGCCGAGCCCCTCGACCTCGATCGCGGAGTGCTGCTGGGTCATCACAGCTCCTTCAGCACGTCGCGCTCGAGGGAGCGGAACGTGAGCAGACCGAGGGCGAGGAACACCACGGTGACGACGGCGCCGATGATCACGGGCTCGGGCTGCCACTGCCCCGGGAACAACCCCACCCGGTAGAGCATGAAGATGCCGGACAGCGGGTTCAGGGCGCCGAGGAAGTGCAGCTCGTGCGGCAGATCCTTGAACCCGTAGATGATCGGCGAGATGTAGAACAGGGCCCGGAGGATGAGCGCCGTGGTGCGCTCGAGATCGCTCCACAGCACGCAGAGCGGCGCCACCAGCAGCCCGAGGCCGAACAGCAGCACGGTCTGCCAGATCATCGCGACCGGGAACAGCAGCAGAGACCAGTTCGCCTGAGCTCCCGCGAACACGGCGAAGAGAACGAGCACCGGGATCGCGAAGGTGAACTCCAGGCCCTTCGTGAGAATCACGCGTACGACCCAGATCGACCGGGGGATCGCCGTGGAGCGGATCAGGCGTGCGTCCTTCTTGAAGGCGCGGGTGAACTCGCCCACCGCGGTGTTGAACCACACCCAGGGCAGCAGCGCCGTGATGAGGAACACGATGTAGGGCTGCTCCCCCACCTGACCGCGATGGAAGACCTGCGTGAACACGAACCAGTAGATCGCGCTCATCACCAGCGGATCCAGCACCGACCACAGGTAGCCGAGCACGCTCGTCGCGTATCGCACCCGCAGGTCCCGCGCCGACAGCAGCCACAGCGAGTGGAAGTAGCGCCGGGGCGTTCCGGGTGCGCCGGCCGTCGTGTGACTCACAGTTCCGAGTCTAGGCGGCGGCGCGGTGCCGTCCGCGGTCATAGCGGCAGCACGTCGCCGAGTTGTCGGCGCAGTTCAGGCCCGAGGGTCTTCGCGAACTGGGCGCTGATGTGGTTCATGTCGAGATAGACGGACAGGTGACCGATGACCGTCCGGCAGAGCCCCTCCGGACACAGCGTCGGCGTGAAGTCCACCAGGGTCATCCGATCGGCATACGGGGTCACAGGGTTCTCGGCGGCGAGAGCCCCTTCCACCGGGAAGTCGCACTCGGAGCGCTCCATGGCGCAGGTGAAGTAGTTGGTCACTGCCGAACGCGGATTGTCGCGGATGCCGACGACCGGGATCCCGGCCCCGTCGAAGGTGTCGAGCAGGTCGTCCAGCCCGGCGATCACCTGCTCATCCGGGCTGTCCATCGCGGCCGCCGTCACGATGGTGAACACTGCATCGGGATGGATGGACACCGTGTGGTCGATGGCTTGCGGCTGCCACTCGTCGCAGCGGTCCTCGGGAGAGGCGACCGGATGATCCGCGGCGAGCGAGCACCACGGCCGGAAGATCATCACCACTCCCCAGCCGCTCTTGGAGACCGCGGCCTGCACCGCCGCCGTCATCTGCTGCGCATGGGAGTTGCCGATGACCACGACGACATGCTTCGCCTTCGCGGCATTCGAGGTCTGCCGGCAGTTCTCCTGAACGAGCTCCGCCGCCGACGCGAATCTGCCCTCGCACGGGCGGTCGAGCTGGGTCCAGTTCTCGTCGTCCGGCGTGTTCACCCCGGGGATGATCGGAATGCCGTCGTTCTTCGTCGTCCCAGGCTCGCCCAGGGCACCGAGATACGCGCTCTTGTGCGCCTGCTGCTGGGCCGCTGCGCGACTGGTGACCCCCCAYTGCCACGAAACGAGGACGGCGCCGACGACCGCGACGCTGCACAGGATGACCAGGACGTTGCGCCAGAGCACCCCGCGATCGCCTGCCCCGAGCCGCAGCGGACGCTCGACGCAGAGCGTGACCAGGCGTGCCAGCACCAGCGAGAGCGCGATGATGACGGCGCCATCGAGCAGAGATGCCTTGGTCTGCTGACGCCAGGTCAGCCATAGGATGAGAACCGGCCAGTGCACCAGGTAAAGCGCGTACGCGTCCCGTCCCAGCGCGAGCACGGGCCGGGTCGCGAGCAGGCGGCTCGGCCCGAGTTCCGGACCCGCGCCGGATACGCCATCGGTCCGCGTGCCGGAGACGATCACCAGGGACGCCGCGACGATCGGCCACAGCGCGAGATACCCGGGGAACCCGCCGCGCACGTCGATGACCATCCCGCACACGACGATGGCGAGGAGCCCGATCCAGCCCAGCAGAGCACGGAGCAGACGCGGCACGCGCAGAACGGGCAGCACCAGGGCGAGCAGAGATCCGGCGGCGAACTCCCACAGCCGCGTGCGGGTATCGAAGTAGGCGTAGGACTGCAGCGTCGCCGTCTCGTAGACCGAGAACGCGAGCGATACGGCGAACACGACGCCGAACAGCACGCCCATCACGAGCGCCGGGGGCGCCTTGAGGAGCCGGACGACGAGCGCACCGAGCAGGAACAGCAGCGGCCACAGGACGAACACCTGCCCCTGCACGGACAGCGACCAGAAGTGCTGAAGCGGGGAGGCCAGCACCGCTTTGTGCGCGTAGTAGTCGACACCTTCGGCCGCGAGCACCCAGTTCTGGAAATACCCGAGCGACGCCCACCCCTGTCGCCACAGCTGCGGCCACGCGGTCTGGGGCATCAGGAGCCATGCCGCACCGAGCGTCGCCGCCAGCACGACCGCCGCCGCGGGCAGGAGCCGCCGGAAACGGCTCAGCAGGAACCGGCCGACGGCGAGCGGGCGTCCGGTGCTCATGCGGCGGACGAAGGATCCGGTCAAAAAGAACGCGGAGATCATCAGGAAGATGTCGACGCCGCCGGACACGCGCCCGATCCAGACGTGGTAGACCACGACGAGCAGGATCGCCACGGCGCGAAGGCCGTCGATGTCCGGACGGTAGCCCGACGTCGACCCGGCGGTGGCGCCGCGCTCGGTGGCTGCGGCCCTGCGGCTGCGACGACTCTCCGCGTGAAGCGTCATGCGAGCTGGTTGTTCCACATCGACAGGGCGGATCCGATGGCCATGTGCATGTCCAGATACTGGTACGTGCCGAGGCGACCGCCGAAGAGCACGTCCTTCTCGCCCTTCCCGAGCTCGCGGTAGGCCAGCAGACCCTCGCGGTCGGACGAGGTGTTCACCGGGTAGTAGGGCTCGTCGCCGCGCTCGGCGAAGCGGGAGAACTCCCGCATGATCACCGTCTTGTCGTTCGGGTAGCGGTCGGCGCGCTCGGGGTGGAAATGCCGGAACTCGTGGATCCGGGTGTACGGCACGTCGGCGTCCGGGTAGTTCATGACGCTGGTGCCCTGGAAGTCCCCGGTGTCCAGCACCTCCTGCTCCAGATCGATTGTGCGCCAGCCCAGCTCGCCCTCGGCGTAGTCGAAGTAGCAGTCCACCGGGCCGGTGTAGACGATCGGCAACTGGCCCACGGTCGCCTTCTTGCTCAGCGGCTGCGTCTCGTCGAAGAAGTCCACGTTCAGCCGCACGTCGATGTTCGGGTGATCCGCCATCCGCTCCAGCCACGCCGTGTATCCGTCGGTCGGCAGCCCCTCCCAGGTGTCGTTGAAGTAGCGGTTGTCGTAGTTGTACCGCACCGGGAGCCGGCTGATGATCGACGCGGGCAGCTCGCGCGCATCGGTCTGCCACTGCTTCGCCGTGTAGTCGCGGATGAACGCCTCGAACAGCGGGCGTCCGATCAGCGCGATCCCGCGCTCCTCGAGGTTCTTCGCCTCGTGCGCATCGAACTCGCCGGCCTGCCCGGCGATGAGGGCCCTCGCCTCGTCGGGCGTGTACGCGGCGCGGAAGAACTGATTGATCGTGCCCAGATTGATCGGCAACGGGTAGACCTCGCCCTTGTGGGTCGAATACACCCGGTGGACGTAGTCCGTGAAGGTGGTGAACCGGTTCACGTACTCCCACACCGTCGGGTTCGACGTGTGGAACAGATGAGCCCCGTAACGGTGCACCTCGATGCCGGTGGTGGGCTCGTCCTCGCTGTACGCGTTCCCGCCGATGTGATGGCGGCGGTCGATGACGGTCACCTTGCGACCCGCCGCAGCGGCGCGCTCGGCGATGGTGAGGCCGAAGAAACCCGACCCGACGACGAGGATATCCATGAGCACCTTTCGGGTGTGCAAACGGCAAGAACTCCCCATTCTAGAACGCGGTTGCCGAAAAACTGCTTGACGAGCACGGGGACGGAGAACGCCCAGCGGCTCTAGAATGGCCTCCTGAACACGCGCATCGGAGCGCTGGTGCGCGGCATTGGGGACGACGCGACGCTGCGCGTCCGTTCGCTCGGTGAGGAGCCTTCGGCATGGTCTTCAAGGTGAGCACGGGCAAGATCAGCATCACTCCGCCTGCCGGTATGAACCCGTACATGGCCGGCTACGGCGCCCAGTCGGATGTGCGCGTGATCGACAGCGACACCCCCTACGCGCAACCGCTCATGGCGCGATGCACGATCCTCTGGGACGACGGCTACCCCAACGGGATCGTCTCGCTCGACCTGCTCGGGATCCCACCCGAGGTCCACCAGTCGCTGCGTCCCCGCCTGAGGGCCCTGTCCAGCTGGTCCGACGCCGATCTGGTTCTGACCGCCACGCACACGCACAATGGGCCTGTGGTGGGCCGTCTGCTGGACCCGTGGATCGCCTACGGGATTTCCGTGCTCGACCAGATCGACGCCTACACGAGCTGGCTTCAGGACCAGGTGGTGCAGGTCGTGAAGAACGCTCTCGCGGCCACCCGGACGAGCGTGACTCTGGACTACAAGGTCGCGACCGCGAACTTCTCGGCGAACCGCGAGGGCCTCCCCTACACGGAGACAGCCGTTCCCGTCTTCACCGCGCGCAAGAGCGGCGGCAAGCCCGCAGTGGTGCTGTTCAGCTACGGATGTCACCCCGTGAGCGCCGGCGGCCAGACGCGCTGGGACGGCGACTGGCCCGCGGGAGCGTGTGCCGCGATCGAGACGGCGACCGGAGCGTTCGCCCAGTTCCTTCCCGGTCCCGCCGGAGACCAGAACCCGATCGGACTCGCCGGATGGTCGCTGCGCAATCAGCTGTCTGCGAGCCTCGGCAGCATCGTGAGCACCGCGGCGGGCTCCGCGGGCCGCGCCCTCACCGGACCGATCTACACCGACCTGACCAGCGTCGACCTCCCCCTCGACATCACGGTCAACGATGCCAACCTCGCCGCGGTGCGCGCCGCCTTCGTGACCCGGACGGCGAATCCTCAGGGGTTGCCCGCGTGGTACGTGCGGCACGCGCAGTCCATGATCGCGCGCATCGATGAAGGAGACGTCGCGACGTCGATCACGACGCCGCTGCAGGTCTGGCAGATCTACGGCGACACCGTCCTCCCGATGGTGTTCGTGGGCAGTGAGATCGTGAGCGGCTACGCCGTGTACTTCCGCAACCTGTACAGCGGTCCCGGCAACATCTTCGTGGGCGGTTACGCCAACGAGGTCGACTGCTACATACCGTCGGATGCTCTTCTCCCGCCGATCTCCGTGTACGGCAGCTACGCCGGGGGATGGGATCCAGATTTCCCCGGCATCGCCGGCGGGAGCATGACCGTGTACCCGCAGATCGCGCACCTGAAGGCCAGCCCGAGCGGGGTGCAGTCCGCGCTCATCGACGCGATCGCCGCCGAACTCGCCTGATCGTTCACCCCGGGGCTGATCAGCCGTTCGCGGAGAGCCAGTCCAGGAAGAGACGCGCCTGCGGGGCGTCCGGAGCCAGTGCGAGCGAGCCGCGGATAATAGGCGCGCCGAGCTCCGCCAGGCGAGCCGCGAGGCGGCGCGGATCCATGCGCGTGCTCGCCGCGACCGCCGTGAGGTAGGCCACGCGCCCATCCGAGACGTCGCCTCCCGCCTGCGCGATGACATCGACGATCGCCTGCTCCTCACCGGTGAGGACGAAGTCGCCGCCTCCGACATAGGTCACGACGCAGTCCGTGTAGGTGATGTAGTTCGAGCTCGCCCAGACATCGTGGAGGCTCCCCAGCCGCAACTGATCCGAGACCGGCGTGATCGGCTGGAACTGGAAGCGCGGGTTTCCATCCAGGACGAGCGCAGGGGGTCCGACCGCACCAGGAGGCACCGGCACCGAGGCCGCCACGGGATGGGCGCCGGTGAGCGCCAGTCCGGTGAGCGCCGCCACACTCCACAGCGCCGCGTGCAGGAACTGCCGACGGGAGAACCCCGCGTCGGGCCCCGGCGCGTCCATCAGCCGTCCCCCCTGTCCTGAAGCGCCGACGAGACGAGGCCGGCTTCGGGCGCCTTAGGGCACAGCGCCTGCACGCCCCGGAGCAGCCCGGTCGGCTGCTCCGGGATCCGGTCGGGCGGGATCCGCACACAGGCCGCGAAAGCCTGCAGGAACGCCGTGAGCGGATCGGCTCCGCCGTCGACGAGCGCCGCGACCTGCTGCTCGTCCGGCGTCAGCACCACGTCGTCGCGCGCGGGCCCTGCCGTGCAGCCGGTGATGCGGACGTAGTCCGGCGAGGCCCATGCGTCGGCGAGGGTCGCGAACTGCGCGGAGGCCCCGTCCACGGCGACACAGTCGAGGATGAAGCGGGAGTCTCCGGGCGACGAAGGTCCGCCATCCCCGGGGCCGGTCGGACCGGGTCCGGGCGTGCTGTCGTCGGTCGGCGCCGGGGTGGGAGCGGGCGTGGGCGCCTCCGAGGGTGTCGACGTGCCCATCCCGGGCGACGCGGTCGCGGATCCGCTACCCCCACTGCCACCGCCGCAGGCGGTCAGCGCCAGAAGGCAGCCGAGGATCAGCGCGAAGGCGGCGTGCTCGCGGCGGACGCCGAGGTCACGGCTCACAGCAGCACCACCATTCCGCCCCAGCCCGTGCCGATGACCGCCGGCGAACCCCAACCGCCCGAACCATCACCCGGATACAGCCACAACCGCCCCGACCCATCCCGCGCCAGCACATCCGGATGACCATCCCCGCTCCAGTCACCGGGGGTGAAGACCGCCGTCATGMCGCCCCAGCCGGTCCCGGCCTGGCTCGGCGCGAGGAACCCGCCGGCGCCGTTACCCGGGTACAGCCACAGCACGCCCCCGGAGGTCACCGCCAGCACGTCGTTGAAGTGGTCCGAGGTGAAGTCCTGGGCGGCGGGCGTGGCAGGCGGCGGCACGGCGATCGTGTACTTCTGCGTGACGACCGCCGAAGGATTGCCGCCCTGGGCGTCGGTTCCGAGGTACTGCAGCGTCATCGCCTGGTTCAGCGTCAGCGCGGTGCCGTAGATCGGCGACGAGCTCGTCGGCGTGGAGCCGTCGACCGTGTAGTGGATGACGCCGCCGGCCGGGGTGATCGCGAGCGAGATCTGCTGACCGGCCGGGTAGGCCCCGCCTGCAGGCGTCGCCGTCACGACGGTCGGCGTCGGGACGACGAAGACGAACGTGCGCGAGGCGCTTGCGGTGTTCCCGAGACTGCTGGTCGCACGTACCGTGAAAGTGTGCGTGCCGGCGGACAGCCCGGTGAACGCGGCCGGCGAGGTGCATGCGCCGGCCGCACCGGAATCGATGCCGCAGGCGAAGGTCGTCCCCGCCGACGGCTGCGCGGCGAAGGTGAACGACGCGGTGCCCGTGAACGACGTGCCATCGGCCGCGGGGGCGCTGATCGTCACGGTGGGCGGAGTCAGATCGACGACTACCGTGACGAGCGTTTCCGCGCTCGTGTTCGCGGCCGCGTCCGTCGCCGTCACGTGCACGCTGTGCGAGCCGGACGTGGTGAAGGTGAGCGTCTGACCCGAGGTGCACACCGCCGCCGACGCGAAGTCGATCGCGCATCGCATCACCGCACCGGTCTCCGCAGACGCCTGCAGCACCGTCGTGGCTCCGACTGTCACACCGTTCGCCGGCGCGGTGACGACCGGCGCCGCGGGAGCGACAGTGTCGACGGTGAAGGTCTGTCGCGCCGGCGTTCCGGTGCTCCCTGCTCGGACGCTGAAGCTGTGCGTGCCGTCCGCGAGCGGCGCCGGCGCGGCAACGGGTCCCGGGCTGCAGATGAACCAGTTCGCGTCGTCGAAGGCGCACTGCAGCCCGCCCCCGCCCGCGAACGCGACGGTGAACGACGGCTGCGGGTTGTTCGTGTACCGAGGATCCGCCGCTGCGGATCCTTCCTTCGCCGTCGGACCGGCGGCGATCACGGGCAGGATCGCACCCGCGAGATACGCCGAGCCCGTGGCTCCCGGCGAGGCGGCGACGGAGCCGCTGTCGACGGCCGCGATGCCAGTGCCCTGCATGGCCATGCCGCCCACGCGCGTGAACCCGCTCGCCCAGTTCGCGGTGATCTGACCACTCGCCACGTCGATCGCGGCGATGGTGTCGCCGCCCACCGTCGTCGCCCCGCCCGTGCCGGCGTACACCGTCGCCCCGGTCGCGTCGAGCGCAAGGCTCAGCGATGCGACCACGGCGAACGTCTTGGCGGGACCGCCGCTGCCGATACCGGATTTGGGGACCGAGAACGCCGCGACTCCGGTCGGCGAGGCGACGTACAGCGGCACACCGGCCGTCCCGAGAGTCCCCGCCACCACGGCCCGGTTTCCCGTCGCGGCGGTGAAACCGACGGTCTCCACAGTCGGCTGCGGTGATGCCGGGTCCACGATGCGCACGATCGCGCGCGCGCCCCCGAGCACCACGTACGCGTGTCCGTCGGCGCCGACGGCGACGGCGGCGGGCGCCGAGCTTCCGCCGAAGATGGTGAGGGTGTCGCGGTAGGAGAACGTTCCCGCTCCGGCGTTCCATTGCGCGCGCATGACACCTGCGGCGCCTTTCGCCGCGTCCGGGACGAGAACGGTCGTCCCCGCCGACGAGGTGAGCAGTGCGGCCTGGCCCGGCAGCTTCGGACCTCGGTTGCCGCTCGCCGCCCCGAGGCACGTGGTGGCCTCGATGGCGCCGGGGGTCGATCCGGACGGCGCGCTCAGGCGGCAGAACCCCTTCGCCGCGTCCGAGACCCAGAGCCGGCTCGCGGGGTCCGCGACCACCCCGCGCGGCGCGGTGAGGCCCGTGGCGATCATCTGTACCGGCGACGCCGCGACGACCGGATCCGCGATGCTGAACTCGCAGAACGCCAGAATCGCGAGCGCGGCCGTGATCAGCGCGGCCGTGCGCACGCCGGATCGTCGCGTGTTCGCGCGATCGCCAAACATCGCCTGACGCCCCATGGCGCTTCCCCAGTGTCCCCAGTGTCCCGGGCAACTCCCACAGCCGCCCGCCGGGGGGAACGGGTGATGACCCCCCGTGTGAACGAAATACTAGTCTTGTCGAACCTCGAGCAGAACTCCCCTGCGGAGATCGCTCCTGTCGCGCGTATCCCGATCGGCGAACGGCACTGCGCTAAAGTCGACGTCGGCGCGTCTTCGCGGAGTTGAGCCGAGGCCGGCCCGATGCATCGAGCACCGCCGCGCACCGTCCGAACGCCCGAGGAGAGCATCGATGTCGGAACACGTCCTGATCACCGGCGGAGCCGGATTCATCGGCACCCGCCTGGCCGCGCGGTTCGTTCGCGACGGTCACACCGTCACCGTCCTGGACTCGCTCATCCCGCAGGTGCACGGCGACGACCCCGCCACCACGTCACCGCTGCTGCGCTCCCTCGACGGAGTGGCCGAGGTGATCGTCGGCACGGTGACCTCGAAGGAGGATCTGCGACGCGCCCTTCGGAATGCGACCGTCGTGATCCATCTCGCGGCTGAGACGGGAACGGGCCAGTCGATGTACGAGATCGACCGCTATGTGGACGCCAACGTCGGCGGGACCGCAAAACTCCTCGACATCCTCACCAACGAGGAGAACTCCGTCCGCCGCGTCGTGATCGCATCCTCCCGGTCCATCTACGGCGAAGGGGCGTACGAGACCGCGGACGGCCGACGGGTGTACCCCGAGCACCGGAGCGATGCCGACATGGCCGTCGGCGACTTCGATGTCCACGTGCGGGGCGAGGGTGAACTGCGGCTCATCCCGACCGACGAGACGGCCCTCGTGCACCCGTCGTCGGTGTACGGGATCACGAAGCAGATGCAGGAGTCGCTCATCATGACCGTTGCGCCGACGATCGGCGTCGAGCCGGTCTCTGTGCGCTACCAGAACGTGTATGGCCCTGGGCAGTCGCTGAAGAACCCGTACACCGGGATCCTGTCGATCTTCTCCACGCTGATCCGCCAGGGCAAGGACATCAACATCTTCGAGGACGGTGAGGAGAGCCGCGACTTCGTCTACATCGACGACGTGGTCGAGGCGACATATCTCGCGGCGACCGCACCCGCGGCCGCAGGCCGGATCCTCAATGTCGGATCCGGGGTGGCGACCTCCGTCAACGAGGTCGTCGCAGCACTGTTCGCCGCGTACGGAACCGAGGTGCCGACGCGAGTCTCCGGCAATTATCGTCTCGGCGACATCCGCCACAACGTCGCGGACACGACGGCGCTGCGCGAAGTCCTCGGTTTCAGTCCCACCGTGGCTTTCGAGGACGGTGTGAAGCGTTTCGCCGAGTGGGTGCTCAGCGAGCCCATCGAGCCCGACGGGTACGAGCGTTCCCTCAAGGAGATGGCGGAGCGGAAGCTCCTCAAATKACCGAGGTCGGCTCGCTGCCGGCGTAGACCGTCCGCCAGAAGTCTTCCCCCGCGAGCTCGGGCGCGGCGTCCCGATACCGGCGCGACAGCGTCCGCCAGGACCACCACAGCCGGATCCGGAGCCCCACCGAGCGCCGCAGCAGCGCCCCGGCCCGCCGGCGCGAGCGACGCAGCAGGAAGTACCCGCTCCCGGACGCGCTGCGCAGGCGAGCCTCGTCGGCGAGCCCCAGCCGCC
Source organism: Microbacterium sp. 01T413_2 (assembly GCF_056398985.1). Classification (NCBI taxonomy): domain Bacteria; kingdom Bacillati; phylum Actinomycetota; class Actinomycetes; order Micrococcales; family Microbacteriaceae; genus Microbacterium; species Microbacterium sp. 01T413_2. The sequence goes on along the minus strand of NZ_JBFTQL010000025.1, from coordinate 4,279 downwards.
ACCATTTGCCCGACGTCCTCGGCACGGACTCGGCCGGTCTGCTGCCCGCCCGGACCGGCGCGAGTTGATGCAGGACCACGCGCGCCAGCCGCCGCGCCTGCCCGACAGCACCGCGCGGCGCGGACTCGTCGCGCAGCGGGGCAGGTGCGTCGGCGTCCCCGTCCGGGCGCACAGCCTGGCCCGCCTCCGCCAGGATCCGCTGAGCCCGTGCCCTGCCGCCACGCAGCGTCGCCGCGAGATGCTCGGGGCCGGACAAGACGTCCTCCAGAGCGGCGTTGCGCAGACGGCTGGATCCGTACTGCAGGCAGAGCAGATGATTCACGTCCTGCAGCCAAGTCGCGCTCAGCACCCGCCGAGGACGTCGATCGTGCACGAGAGCGGTCACCAGCCGGTTGCGCAGTTGGAAATAGGCCTGCCAGTCCAGTCCATCGTCCTTCGACGTCCACGGCACATGCCACAGCGCCACCCCCGGCACCGTCACGGTGCGGTGCCCGGCAGCCGCGGCGCGAAGACCGAATTCGGCGTCGTCCCACTTGATGAACAGCGGCAGGGACGCCCCGAGCGAGCGCACCACGGCGGTCGGCACCAGGCACATCCACCAGCCGTTGAAATCCACCGGACGGAAGCGCCGCAGTCCGGGCGTGCTCTCCAGCGGATGCGAGGCGAGATCCGCGGCGGAGAGCTCGGGCTCGGTGGAGTGCCACCACATCGTCGAGCGGTCCATCCGCTCCCCCATCGAATGGAGCACCGTGGGCTCGAGCATGCTGAGCATCTGGGCGCCGAGCAACGGGTCATCGGTCGCCGTCGCGGCGAGCACGTGCAGACGCCGGATCGATTCGGGCTCGATCCGCACGTCATCATCGAGCAGCAGGACATGGGTCGCACCGGTGCCGAGCGCCTCGATCATGCCGCGGCTGAACCCTCCGGATCCGCCCAGATTCTCCTGCACCAGCACCCGCAGCGGCGTCCCGTTGCGCAACCGTTCGCGCGGCGCATGCGGGCCGATCGGATCCGAGCCCTGATCGACGACGACGACGTGTGACAGGGTGCCGGCAAGTTCGGCATCGCCCAGCGCATCCAGGAGCAGAGCGCAGTCGTCGACCCGGTTCATGGTGGTGATGGCCACATCGATCCGCACCGGACGCGTCGGCGCGTCGACCAGCCACTCGGCATCGATCACCCGGCTGGGGCTCGCGCCGGCCTCGACCTCCAGCCAGACCCAGGTGAGGCCCTCCGGAAACGACCCCGTGTCGAGAGAGAGGAGTCCGTCGCCTCGCGCCTCGGCGAGCGCGTGCGGAACGCCGTCGGCGGTGATACCGCGCAGGCGGAGCACTCCCTCGCCCTCCGCCCGCAGGTGCAGAGCCACGCGGTCGATCCCGGCGACCGACGCCCAGATCCCCGCGGGGAAGGCATTGAAGTACGTCGCGAACGACGCACGCTGCCGGGCCGGGATCCGCACTGCGCGACGGCCCTCCACTGCCGCGGAGCCACGCAGATACAGCGGCGCGGCCTCAGCCGCGATCCCGTCCACGGGGAACACCACCCGCTGCGCGACGACGCCGGTCTCAGCGGCCACGGAAACGGCGCCATCCTCGTCGCGCGACCTCGGTGGCTCGCTGTCCGAGGGATGCACGCTCCGACAGTTGGCGCTCGACCTCGTCCTGGATGTAGCGGGACAGGTAGAGCATCAACCCGTCGCCGTGCGTCGCCGCGAAGGCTCGCAGCGCCTCGTCGCGGATCATGCGGTCAAAATGGTCGTGCTCGTCGGCCAGGACGAACATGCTGTTGCCGAGGATCCCGTCCACGCCGCGACGCTGCATCCAGTACGCGCCTACCCGGCCGCGGAGGTAGCCGATCGGATGAAGCCGCAGCACACGGAGGTTGAACTCCCAGTCCTCGGCTGCGTGCACGTCCTCGCGGTACAGGCCGACCTCGTCATGCAGAGCGCGACGGTAGACATAGGCGATCGGGACGAACCTGTTGACCTGAAGGATGTCAGCATAGGTGATCCGGGTCATCTCGCCCCAGAACGGCTCGCGCCCGGTCTCCTCGAGCCGATCACCGTCGATGCGCTCGTAGACGATCTCGGTCCGGCTCACCACTCCCGCGTCCTTGGGAGCACGGTCGAGCCAGGCGACCGAATCGGCGAGGAAATGCGGCGCCCAAAGGTCGTCGTCATCGTGAAGGACGACGAACTCCGTGGACAGCGCCCGCACACCGGCATTCGCGGCCGCGGACCGTCCCAGGCCTTCGGTGCGATGGATCACGGAGGCCCGCGCGCCGAGCTCCGACTCGAGTGCGGCGAGGATCCGATCGACGGGTGTGGGGTCTCCGCCGTCGTTCACCACGACGACGGACCAGTCGGCGAAGGTCTGTCGCGCGATGTCGTGCAGAGCCCGCTCCAGGAAGATCGGCCGGTCCTTGGTCCTGACGACGATGCCGACACGAGCGGACGTTTCAGGCAAGAGATCTCCTGTGGGAACTGGGGCTTCGATGCTCGAAGGCTACCATCCCCGGATGGTGCGTCCCCGTGAACGCCTAGACTCCGTAACGTGCTGAACCGCCTCCGAGGACTCTGGCGCGCCGCGCGCTCCCTGCCCGTTCTGCGCACCCTGCTGACCGCTGTGGACCGGTTCTGGTGGGCCCGCACGATCCGGCGCGCAGACGTGGTGGACGCCGACTTCGTCTCCCGCCAGCTCGGACGGGCCGTCACCGAGCGACAGGCGATCCGCCGTTACGTCCACGGCGGGTTCCGTTCCGGGCTGACGCTCAATCCGCTGTTCTCGGAACGTCTCGTCTCGGCGCAGCTCCCGGATTCGGACCGCGTCCCCGCGATGTACGCGTATCTGATCGCCGATCAGGCCGCGATCGAGACCACCCTCGCTTGGGACGCACCCGCGCACGCGCGGTCCGATCCATCCTGGCGCAAGGACCCCGGCGGTGTGCTCGGCAGCGCCTGGCGCGGGCTGCGCGCGGGCGGCGCAGTCGGTCTCCGCGGCGGGGCGACCGCGGATCTCGGGATGCTCCGCGCGGCGGCCCTCGAGCCCGCGAGCGCTCGGCCGCAGAGCACGGAGGTACCGCCGCCGGGCACGGTGCTGCGGTGGCGGCTCGATGCCGGCGATGCCGACGGCGAGGGCCTGCGCGGTGCGCTCGGAGTGCTGCGCGACGCAGAGCCCGATGACGTAGGGGATGCCGGTGTCGGCCTGGTCCTGGAGGTCGCCGAGGCGCCGCGGGACGTCCGCATGCTCGCGGGTCTTCTCTCCCTCGGAGACGCGCGCATCCGCGTCGTCGAGAGCGAGGACGCGGATCCTGTCGCACCGGCTCGGGGCGCCGTCATCGTCCGTCGCATCCCCGGGGCCGAGATCACCGGCGCGACGATCCAGCGCCTTGCGCACGCCGCGCGGTTCGGTCCCGTCGCGCCCGTGTGGATATCGCCCACCGGCGCCGTGTCCTCGGCTGGCCTCCTCGTGGAGGACGGGCACGCCTACCGGGCGCTGCGCGGATTCCCGCGGGAGGACGCCGTGGCCGTGGGAGTCGAACTCCGTGTCGCAGCCCTCGACTCCCCGGTCGCGGCGAGCATCACCGGGGATGTCCGCCCTCCACGCACGCTCCTGGACGAGGCTGTCATCGGAGCCGAGACCGACGGAGTCCCGTCTCCGGCGAAACATCCGGGCGAGGTTCTGCTCGATGTCGCGCCGCGCGGCCTGCGCCGTGCGGGATGGATCACCGCCGCTGATGGCACGCACCCCCGCTATGCGGCGGACCGCGGGACCTTCGTTTTTCCGGACGGAAGCAGCGCCCCGCGTCTGCGCTGGGCGATCAAGACCGCCGCTCCCGCAGGACCGCGCGGCGAATCCTGGGGCGAGACGCATTTCGCGCGCTCCCTCGCTGCCGCCCTGGAACGGCTCGGGCAGTACGTCGCCGTCGACGCGCGCACGGCGCTGAACCGTCCGTCGTCCGAGCACGACGACGTCGTCCTGAGCTTGCGCGGACCGCATCCGCTGCCGGCGCCGGGCGCCCCGCACCGACTGCTCTGGATCATCAGCCACCCCGACGAGATCTCCGCCGACGAGGTCGCCGGATACGACCGCGTGGTCGCAGGTTCGGCGGCGTGGGCGAAGGACGCGGCCGAGCGGTTCGGCACGCCGATCGAGCCACTCCTTCAGTGCACGGATGCGACGAGATTCCGCCCCACGGGAGCCGTGCGCGGCGACGATCTCGTCTTCGTCGGCACGGCGCGCGGGATCGCGCGTCCGGCCGTGGTCATACCGCTGAAGGC
>NZ_JBFTQL010000024.1:0-62410 GCF_056398985.1 Microbacterium sp. 01T413_2 | reverse complement strand
GGCGAGGATCACGGCGATGCCGTAGTGCAGGTAGCGCAGCCGGTCGAGCAGGTCGCCGAGCAGGAAGTAGAGCTGGCGCAGCCCCATCAGGGCGAAGATGTTCGCGGTGAACACCAGGAAGCTGTTCTGCGTGATGCTGAAGATCGCCGGGATCGAGTCGATCGCGAACATCAGATCCGTCACGCCGATCGTGACGAAGACGATGATCATCGGCGTCCAGACCCGCTTGCCGTCGACCATAGTGCGCAGCTTCGGACCGTCGAACTCATCGCTGACGGGAACGATGCGGCGCACCAGGCGGACGGCGAAGCTCTCCTTCGCGGCTGTCTCGTCCTCCTGTGCCTTCTCCGGCATCGCCTGACGGATCGCGGTCCAAATGAGGAAGGCGCCGAAGAGGTAGAAGACCGGAGCGAAGTTTTCGATGATCGTGACGCCGAGCAGGATGAAGACGCCGCGCAGCACCAGGGCAATGATGATGCCCACCATCAGCACTTCCTGCTGCAGCTTCCGCGGCACCGAGAACTGGGCCATGATCAGCACGAACACGAAGAGGTTGTCGATCGAGAGGCTGTACTCCAGCGCCCAGCCGGTGAGGAACTCCCCCGAATGCTGGCCGCCCGCGACCGCGAGCAGGAGCCCCGCGAAACCGAGCGCCAACGCGACGTAGAACACCACCCAGAGCGTGGACTCCTTGGTGGAGGGGATGTGCGGGCGCCAGCGCACGATCAGCAGGTCGCCGATCAGGATCAGCAGCAGGACGGCGAGCGAGACGACTTCGAACCAGACGGGAACGTCCACAAGGGCCTTTCGAGGGGGTCGGTCAACGGCCGAAAGTCTCTTCCCCGCCGAACGGCGGTCACGCGCCCGGAGGCCCGGCGGCGGGCCTCGTGATGACGATCGCGTGAAGTCGGAATACTCCCCTTCGCAGGGTCTATTCTACCGGATCCCGACCGAGCACGGTTCGCGACGGCGCTCCCCTCCCCGGTTCACCGACCGGAAACGACCTCATCCGGCGTGTCGACAGCACCGCCGAAACGACGGTCCCGGGCGAGGTAGATCCCGATCGCACGCCACAGCTCTTCGCGGGAGAAGTCCGGCCACAGCGTGTCGAGGAACACCATCTCGGCGTAGGCCGACTGCCACAGCAGGAAGTTCGAGGTGCGCTGCTCTCCCGAGCTGCGCAGGAACAGGTCCACATCCGGCATGTCCGGGATGTACAGGTGCCGGCGGATCGCCTTCTCGGTGATCGCGCTCGGGCGCATCCGCCCTGCCTTCACGTCCTCGGCGATCGCGCGCATCGCGTCCACGAGCTCCACGCGTCCGCCGTAGTTGATGCACATCGTGAGCGTGAGGGTGTCGTTGCCGCGCGTCAGTTCGGACGCGTACTCCAGCTCCTTGATGACGGAGCCCCACAGGCGCGGCTTGCGCCCCGCCCAGCGGATCCGCACGCCCCATTCGTTGAGCTGGTCGCGGCGACGGTGCAGCACGTCGCGGTTGTAGCCCATGAGGAAGCGCACCTCCTCGGGAGAACGCGCCCAGTTCTCGGTGGAGAACGCGTACACGCTGAGGTGCTTGACGCCGGCCTGGATGGCGCCGGCGACGACATCGAGCAGCACCTCCTCCCCCGCCTTGTGCCCCTCGATACGGTTGAGTCCGCGGCGGTTCGCCCAGCGGCCGTTGCCGTCCATGACGATCGCGACATGGTTCGGCACGGCCGGGAACGCGGGCGGTTGCACTCCGGTCCAGTCCAGGGGACGGTACGGGACGGCGTCCTTATGCGTGTACGGCTTGGGGCTCAACGGGTTCCCTCCACGAGCGAAAGCGAGCGGATCCCCCGCTCGAGATGCCACTGGGCGTATGCGGCGATGAGGCCGGATGCGGCGGCTGTGTCGCGGACGGAGGCGGAGTCGACCCGCTCCCAGTCCCCCGCGATCAGGGCGCGCAGCACATCGAGCGCCGTGGCGGGGATGCGCGGGCTGCCCGCGGGTGCGCACTCATCGCAGACGATGCCGCCCATCTGGGCGACGAACACCGTGTGCGATCCGGGCTTCGCACAGCGCGCGCAGTCGTCGAACGACGGCGCCCAGCCCGACAGCGCCATGACGCGCAGCAGGTAGGAGTCCAGGATGCTGCGGGAGGCGTGCTCGCCGCGCGCGAGAGCCCGCAGCCCGCCCACGAGCAGCAGATACTGCTCGGGCGTCGCTTCGGCGTCGTTCAGCCGATCGGCCGTCTCGACCATGGCGTTCGCCGCCGTGTAGCGGTCGTAGTGCAGGGCGATGTCGGCGCCGTAGGATCCGAGCGACTCCGCCTGCTGCACGATATCGAGCGAACGCCCCTGGTACAGCTGCACGTCCGCGACCATGAACGGCTCGAGACGCGAGCCGAACTTCGACGAGGTGCGGCGCACCCCCTTCGCCACGGCCCTGACCTTGCCGTGTGCACGCGAGAGCATCGTGACAATCCGGTCCGCCTCACCGAGCTTGTGGGTGCGCAGGATCACCGCTTCGTCTCGGTAGGTGGGCATTCCTCGATCATCCCACTCCCGGGGACAATAGAGCTGTGACCGAACCGACCTTCACCATCCCGCTGTGGGCCGATCTGCTGGGCGTGGGCCTGGGCGGCGTGCAGGGCGCCATGTTCGCGAGCGGCTTCCGGGGTGAACGCCGCCTGGATCTGCTGGGCGTGGCCATCATCGGGATCATGATCGGCATGGGCGGCGGTCTCATCCGCGACATCCTGCTGGGCCAGCCGCCCGCATCGCTGCACAGCAACTGGTACCTGCTCACCGCCGGAGGCGCGGCGCTCATCGGCATGCTGCTCGCTGGCCTCTTCCAGCGCCTGAACGCCGTGGTCGTCGGCCTCGACGCCGTGGTGATCGGCATGTTCGGCGCCTTCGGCACGAGCAAGGCGATCGCGTTCGGCCTGCCCGAGGTCCCCGCTGTGTTCATCGGCGTCTGCGCCGCCGCCGGCGGAGGTGTCCTCCGCGACATGCTCATGGGCCTGCCGGTGTCGATCATGCACGTCGGCTCCCTCTACGCGGTCGCCGCCGGCGCGGGCTGCGCCTTCATCGTGGTCGCGCACGCACTCGGCATGGGCATCGTGCCGGCCGCGATCATCGGCATCGTCCTGACCGCGATCATCCGCGTGCTCGCCGTGGTCTTCGACCTGTCGCTGCCCGAGCAGCGCGCCCTGTATCGCCGGCGCGTCGCCGCCGAGACCGGGATGATCCCGATCATCCGCCCCTGAGACACGCCTGCGCCCCGGGCTCGGCAGGTTCTGCCGGACTCGCGGCGCAGGCGCAGTCACGCGGACGGTTGCGCCGCGGACGGATCCTCCGCACACGGGGTGACGGTGCGGAGAAGCTTCGCGCGGGCGCTCAGGCGCTGACGAGGTCCGCCTCGGCGGCGGCCCGCGCACGGATGGAACGGTTCACGCAGGACACGATCGCCTTGAGCGACGCCGTGGAGATGTCACCGTCGATGCCGACGCCCCACAGGCGCTGGTCGCCGACCTGCAGCTCGACGTAGGCGGCCGCCTGGGCGTCGCCACCGGTCGACAGAGTGTGCTCGACGTAGTCGTACAGGGCGATGTCGAAGCCGCGCTCGCGCAGCACCTCGATGAACGCCGCAACCGGACCGTTGCCCCGGCCTTCGGCCTCTACGCGCTCCTCGTCGTCGCGCAGCACGACGTCGAGGGTGACCTCGCCGGACATGTCGCTGTTCGTGCGGGTGCCGAGCAGCTCGAACCGGCCCCACTTGGCGTCGTCGGCCGACGCGGGCAGGTACTCGTCGGTGAAGATCTCCCAGATCTGCTCGCTGGTGACCTCGCCGCCCTCGGCGTCGGTCTTGCCCTGCACGACGCCGGAGAATTCGATCTGCAGCTTGCGCGGCAGGTCGAGCGCGTGGTCCGTCTTCAGCAGATAGGCGACGCCGCCCTTGCCGGACTGCGAGTTGACCCGGATGACTGCCTCGTACGACCGGCCCAGGTCCTTGGGATCGACCGGCAGGTAGGGCACGCCCCACTCGATGTCGTCGACCGTGACGCCCTGAGCCTCGGCCTTCGCGGCCATGGCCTCGAAGCCCTTCTTGATCGCATCCTGGTGGGATCCGCTGAACGCGGTGAAGACGAGATCGCCGGCCCAGGGGCTGCGCTCGGGCACGGGCAGCTGGTTGCAGTACTCGGCGGTGCGCTTGACCTGGTCGATGTCGCTGAAGTCGATCTCGGGGTCGATGCCCTGCGTGAACAGGTTGATGCCCAGCGCGACGAGGTCGACGTTGCCGGTGCGCTCGCCGTTGCCGAACAGGCATCCCTCGATGCGGTCCGCGCCGGCCATGTAGCCGAGCTCCGCGGCGGCGATGGCGGTGCCGCGATCGTTGTGCGGGTGCAGCGAGAGGATCACGTTCTCGCGGTGGTTCAGGTGACGGCCCATCCACTCGATCGAGTCGGCGTAGACGTTGGGGGTCGCCATCTCGACGGTGGCCGGCAGGTTGATGATGACCTTGCGACCGGGGCTCGGCTGCAGGATCTCCAGCACCTCGTTGCAGACCTCGACGGCGTACTCCAGCTCGGTGCCGGTGTAGCTCTCCGGCGAGTACTCGTAGTAGACCTCGGTGTCGGGGATCCGCTTCTCGAACTCGCGGCACAGGCGCGCGCCCTCGAGCGCGATCTGCTTGACACCCTCGCGGTCGGAACGGAACACGACCTCGCGCTGCAGCACGCTGGTGGAGTTGTAGAAGTGCACGATGGCCTGCTTGGCGCCGGCAATCGCCTCGTAGGTGCGCTCGATGAGGTGCTCGCGGCACTGCGTCAGGACCTGGATCGTGACGTCGTCCGGGATCAGGTCCTCTTCGATGAGCTGGCGCACGAAGTCGAAGTCGGTCTGGCTCGCGGACGGGAAGCCGACCTCGATCTCCTTGTAGCCCATGCCGACGAGCAGCTCGAACATGACGCGCTTGCGCTCAGGGGACATCGGGTCGATGAGGGCCTGGTTGCCGTCGCGCAGGTCGACCGCGCACCAGCGCGGCGCCTTCGTGATGCGGGCCGAGGGCCAGGTGCGGTCGGGCAGATCGACGGCGATCTGCTCGTGGTACGGCCGGTACTTGTGGACCGGCATCGAGGTGGGGCGCTGGTTGTTCTTCATGAGGGTTGCTCTTCTCGTCGCTTCAAGTGTGGGAGCGGGCCAACACGAACACCGCGACGAGTGGGGCCCTCAGAGACGGGACTCGTCGCGGCAGATAAGAAGGAGCAGACCGCCTGCGCGCATGCCGTCATGCTAGCACGGCGACACAGGGGCGTCAGGGCTGTGACGGACCTGCGAGAATCGATGCACGCGGATCCGCACCCCCTACGAGCGGATCCGAGACGCCCGAGAATCGAGGAGCAACTCGTGCAGTACATCTCCACCCGCGGTGGCGGGGAGCCGAAGACCTACAGCGAGGCGCTCCTGGAGGGCCTGGCCGTCGATGGCGGCCTGCTCGTCCCGGAGCGGCTGCCCGAGGTCGACGCGGCGACCCTCGAGTCCTGGCGGGCACTCGACTACGCGGAGCTGGCGACCGAGGTGCTCGGCCTGTTCGCGACCGACATCCCGCGCGAGGATCTGGCGGAGCTGTGCGCGGCGGCGTACTCCCCCGCGGTGTTCGCCGAGCCCGTGCCGCTGACGCCGATCGGCGGCGGGATCACGCTCGTCGGGCTCTCCGAAGGGCCGACGCTGGCGTTCAAGGACATGGCGATGCAGTTCCTCGGGCAGGCGCTCGAGTACGCCCTCGAGCGCACGGGCGGCGTGCTGAACATCGTCGGCGCCACCTCGGGCGACACCGGTTCGGCGGCCGAGCACGCCCTCCGCGGCAAGGACCGGATCAGCGTCTTCATGCTCTCGCCGCAGGGACGGATGAGCCCGTTCCAGCGCGCGCAGATGTACTCGCTGCAGGACGCGAACGTGCACAACATCGCCGTGGACGGCGTCTTCGACGACTGCCAGAACCTGGTCAAGGACCTCGCCGGCGACCTCGACTTCAAGAACGCGCAGCACCTGGGCGCGGTCAACTCGATCAACCTCGCCCGCATCACCGCGCAGGTCGTCTACTACTTCTGGGCGTGGCTGCGCGCGACCGACGGCCTCGCCGCTGCCGAGCGGGACGGCTTCGAGGTGTCCTTCGCGGTGCCGTCCGGGAACTTCGGCAACATTCTCTCCGGCTTCTTCGCGCGCGGCATGGGCCTGCCGATCCGCCGTCTCGTGCTCGCCGCGAACGAGAACAACGTGCTGGACGAGTTCTTCCGCACCGGGCTCTACCGTCCGCGCAGCGCGGCACAGACGCTCGCGACGTCGAGCCCGTCGATGGACATCTCCAAGGCATCGAACCTGGAGCGCTTCATCTACGACCTCGTCGGCCGCGACCCGCAGCGCGTCGTCGGGGCCTGGGACGACCTCGCCCGCACCGGCGTCTTCGACTTCACCGCGGATCTGCCGCGCTTCGCCGACGAGTTCGGGATCGTGAGCGGCACCAGCACGCACGAAGACCGGCTCGCCACGATCCGCGCCGTGCACGACGCGAGCGGAACGATCATCGACCCGCACACCGCCGACGGCGTGAAGGTCGCGAGCACGTTCATCGAGGACGGCGTGCCCATGCTCGTGCTCGAGACCGCCAAGCCGGAGAAGTTCGGCGAGACCATCACCGAAGCGCTCGGGATCGAGCTGCCGCTGTCGGACGAGCTGCAGGCCCTGCTCGCGGCCCCGCAGCGCGTCACCGAGATCGCGAACGACGAGGCGGCGCTGCGCACGATCATCGAGACGAGTGCGCTGCACTGATCCTCGCGTGCGGGAGCGGGCACGCGCACAGCGCGCCCGCTCGCGGACGACCTCGGGGCGACGGGTGAGACGGATAGTCTGGCTGGCATGACGGCTCGACTGCGCGCCCGGCTGCTCACCCTGCTCGGCGCCCTCGCCCTCGTGCTGGCCCCACTGCTGGCGGCACCCGCCGCGCACGCCGACACGAACGACTTCTCCTACGCGTCCTGGGACGCGCGGTATCTGCTCAGCCGCGACGCCGACGGCCGCGCGATGCTGGCGGTGACCGAGACGCTCGTCGCGGAGTTCCCCGACTTCGACCAGAACCACGGCATCCTCCGAGGCCTGCCCACCTGGTACGAGGGCGCGCCACTCGGGCTGCACGTCGTCTCGATCACCGACGGCGCAGGCAAGGCGGTGCCGTACGACGACAGCGAGACCGACGACGGCGAGCGGCAACTGAAGATCGGCGATCCTGACAGGTTCGCGCACGGACGCAACACCTATGTGATCCGCTACACGATGCGCGATGTCGTGCATCGGCCCACCAACCGGGCAATCGACGAGTGGTATTGGAACCTGCTCCCGTTGAACTCCGCGCAGCCGATCGCGCACTTCTCCGCCGAGCTCTCCTTCGCCCCGGACGTCGATGCCGCCATGATCGGCGCCCCCTCCTGCTACGCCGGGCCCGTCGACTCCACCACCCGCTGCACGCTCTCCCCCGCCTCTGGGACCGGGTTCGCCGTGACGCAGGAGAACGTCCCCGCCGGATCCGGTGTCACCGTCGCCTTCCCGATGAAGGCGGGAACCTTCGCCCAGGCTCCGGCACGCCAGCCGGATCCGATGACCGACGTCGCGCCGTATCCCGTCGCGGGTCTCGCCGTGCTGCTCGCGATCGGTGGCCCGATCCTCGGCATCGGACTGCTGCGCCGGAACGGACGGCGCAGCGGCCGCGGCATCGTGGTCGCCCAGTACGACGTGCCTGACACGTTTCCCCCGGTCCTCGCCGCCGAGATCGAGGGTCGACGGCCCGTCGCGAACTCCGCCGAGATCGTGCACCTCGCCGTCCACAGGGCGATCCGCATCTCTGACGGCGAGAGCAAGCCCGTGCTCGAGCTCCTCGACCCGTCGAGCTCCCCCGATGCGCTCGACGCGGAGGCTCTGCATGCGCTGTTCCCCGGAGATCCTGTCGGCACGACGCTGCATCTCGAGGTGCCGAACGATCCGTTGGTCGCCCGGCTCAAGGCCCTCGCCGGGTCCGCCCATGTCGCCGCGTTCGAGCGTGGTCTGCTCACCCGGCGGCGCTCGGTGCTCGCGGTGGTCCTGAGCGTCATCGCACTCGCGGCGGGCCTCGGCGCGATCGTGCTGGCCGCGCCCGGCATGGCGGTGGGCCGTCCTGCCGCCATCGCGACCTTCGTCGTCGCGATCGTCGCATCGGCGGTCGCGATCGTCGCCATCCTCGTGTCGCTGCCGCGCCGCGCCGTCCTCACGCCGCAGGGCGCTGAGGCGCGCGAGTACCTGCTCGGGGTGCGCGAGTACATCCGGCTGGCCGAGGCGGACCGGATCCGCATGCTGCAGTCGTACCGGGGCGCGGAACGCCGCGCGGACGGCACGGTGGACGTCATCGTGCTGTACGAGCGGCTGCTCCCCTACGCGATGCTCTTCGGCATGGAACGCGAGTGGGGGCAGGTGCTTGCCGTGCAGTACGAGCACGACGGCATCACGCCCGGCTGGTACTACGGCTACACCGGCGCGAATTTCGCCGGCTCGCTCAGCGGCATGAACAGCTCGCTCAGCCCGACCCCCACGCCGAGCTCGTCGTCGAGTTCCAGCGGCTCCTTCGGCGGCGGGTTCTCCGGCGGTGGCGGAGGAGGCGGATCCTCCGGCGGCTGGTGATACCGGCGCCCTCCCGATGCGCGGAGTCTGCGGAGACCGCGCTCGAGATCGCCGCTGTCCGTCAGGGGATCAGCGCGAGCTTGCCGCCCGGATGCTCCTCGGCGAGGAAACGAGTGGCGTCGACGGCCTCGGCGAGCGGATAGGTGCGCGCGAGCGGCACCACCAGCCGTCCTTCGTCCGCGAGACGCACCAGTTCGCCACGGATCCCGTCGCGGAACGCTGCACTGCCGGGCTGGGATCCCGCGATGGCGCGGAAGCCGTGCTCCGCCGCGCGACCGGGTGCCGCGATCGTGACGATCCGGGAACGGTCCCCGACGAGAGCGAGGGAGACGTCGACGGCTTCGTCCGTGCCGACCGCATCCAGCGCCGCGTCCACGGCCAGGCCGGTGGCGCGGACCCGGTCCAGAAGACCCTCGCCATAAGCCACGGGGGTGCCGCCGAACCGACGCACGCGCTCGGCGCCGGCCTCGCTCGTGGTGCCGATCACGCGGATGCCGCGCAGTGCGGCCAGCTGCAGCACCATGACCCCGACCGCGCCCGAGGCGCCGTGGAGCAGGATGGTCTCACCCTCCTCAGCGTGCACGCGCTCGAGCATCTCCGCGGCCGTGGTGCCGGCGAGCAGCAGGTTCGCCGCCTCGGCGTGCGACAGGCGTGCGGGTTTGCGGAAGGCCTTCTCCGCGGGGATCGTGAGCGCGCTCGCATACCCGCCCTGGACCCGGAAGGCCACGACCTCGTCGCCAACTCGCGCCTCCCCCGATCCGATCCGCGTGCCCGGTCCGATCGCGAGGATCTCGCCCGAGACCTCATAGCCGATCGGCACCGGCAGCTCGACGCCCGGCCTCGGCACGGCGACGTGCTTGCGGTCCGCAGGGTTCATCCCCGCCGCGTGCACGCGGATCGTCACCTCGCCCTGTTGCGGATCCGGTGCCGTCGTGTCGGCCAGCCGCCAGCGCTCCGGACCGCCCCATTCCGGAGCGATCCACTGCCGCGCGGCGACGCTCATGTCAGAAACCCAGCCGCCCGAGCTGCTTCGGGTCGCGCTGCCATTCCTTGGCGACCTTCACGTGCAGACCCAGGAACACCCGGGTGCCGAGCAGTTCCTCGATGCCCGCACGGGCGGTCGCGCCGACATCGCGGAGCCGAGTGCCCTTGCGTCCGATGATGATCGCCTTCTGGCTGTCTCGCTCCACGACGATCGAGGCGTGCACATCGGTCAGGTCGGAATCCTCGCGCGGTGAGATGTCGTCGACCACGACGGCGATCGAGTGCGGCAGCTCGTCGCGGACGCCCTCGAGGGCCGCCTCGCGGATCATCTCGGCGATGCGGTCCTCGGTGGACTCGTCCGTGACGATGTCGTCCTCGTACAGGGACGGGCCCTCCGGCATGAGCGAGAGCACCTCGTCCGCCAGCACGTCCAGCTGCACCCGAGTGAGTGCGGAGAGCGGGATCACGGCCGCCCAGTCCTCGCGCAGGGAGTCGACCTCCATGAGCCGCTCCGTGATCTCGTCGCGCTCCGCGATGTCGACCTTGGTCACGATCGCGACCTTCTTCGCCCGCGGATAGCCGTCCAGCGACGCCGCGATGCGCTTGTCACCGGGGCCGACCTTCTCGGTCGCCGGCACGCAGAAGCCGATCACGTCGACGTCACCGAGCACCTGCCCGACGAGGTCGTTCAAGCGCTCGCCCAGCAGGGTCCGAGGGCGGTGGATGCCCGGGGTGTCCACGATCACGAGCTGTCCGTCCGGACGGTTCACGATGCCGCGGATCGCGCGCCGGGTGGTCTGCGGCTTCTCGCTGGTGATAGCGATCTTCTCGCCGACCAGCGCATTCGTGAGTGTGGACTTGCCGACGTTCGGCCGACCCACGAACGTCACGAACCCGCTGCGGTGCGGGGCCGGGGTCTCGGTGTCGCGCTCATCGCTCATCGTGGTTCTCCTTGTTCTGATCCCCCGCGAGCGGCTCCTCGGCCCGCTCCACGAAGACATGTTCGATGCCGCGGCCGCGACCCCGTGAGGCCCCGCCGGTGAGGAGAAGCCCGCGCACGACGGCCGTCGCGCCGGGAGTCGGAATGCGGCCGAGCTCCTTGCCCAGCAGGCCGCCGATGGAGTCCACGTCGTCGTCCTCGAGCTCGACGCCGAACAACTCGCCGACGTCCTCGAGGCTCATCCGCCCGCTCACCCGATAGTGCCCCGGCTCGAGCTCGACGACCTCGGAGCCGGGCCGATCGTACTCGTCGGAGATCTCCCCGACGAGCTCCTCGATGAGGTCCTCCATCGTGACGAGCCCGGCGATCCCGCCGTGCTCGTCGATCACGATGCACACGTGCACGGCCTCGCGCTTCATCTGCTGCAGGAGCGTCTCCGCACGCATGGACTCCGGCACGAACACGGCGGGCCGGGCGAGCCGGCGCACCGAGGCGGCCCGCCAGCTGCGGTCGTCCCGGTAGGCGAACTGCACCAGATCCTTGAGGTAGAGCACGCCGACGACATCATCGGCCTCGTCATCGACGACGGGCATACGCGAGACGCCGCGGTTCAGGAAGAGATCCATCGCCTCGGATGTGGTCGCCGCGGCGTCGACGGTGACCATGTCGGTGCGCGGCACCATGACCGCGCGCACGAACTGGTCGGTGAAGTCGAAGACGGAGTGGATCAGCTCGCGGTCGTCCGCCTCGATGAGGTCGTGCGAGGCCGCCTCGTCGACCATGCTGAGAAGCTGCGTCTCGGTCGCGAACGTGCTCCGCCCCGCCCCCGGGGTGACCCGGCTGCCGAAGACCGCGAGCCCCTGCGCGACCGGGCCGAGGATGACCCGGACGGCGCGGATCGTGGGAGCGCACACCCTCAGCATCGCGTCGGCGTGCTGGCGACCGAAGGATCGCGGGCTCGCCCCGACGAGGACGAAGGTGATGCCGGTCATGATCACCGCGGCGGCGAGCATCGCCCACCAGATCTGATCGTCGAACAGCAGCACCAAGGCGACCGTGACGAGCACTGCGGCCGCCGTCTCCACGAACACACGCATGAAGGCGACCGCATTCGCGTGGGGTTCCGGATCCGCGGCGATCCTGGCGAGGGCCGGCGCATTGCGCCCCTCGGCTCCCATCTCCTCCAGATCCGCCCGCGAGGTCACGGACAGCGCCGCGTCGATCGCCGCCATCAGGCCGCCGAACGCGACGAGCAGGATCGCGCCGGCGAGCAGCAGGAATGGCGTCATCGACCGTGCGAGCGCTCGTCGGCGGCGAAACCGGCGATGAGCTCGCGCTGCAGGCCGAACATCTCCTTCTCGTCCTCGGGTTCGGCGTGATCGAATCCGAGGAGGTGCAGCAGACCGTGCGTCGTGAGCAGGATCAGCTCGTCCATGAGCGTGTGCTTGGCTGCGGCCGCCTGGGTCTCCGCGACCTGGGGGCACAGCACGATGTCGCCGAGCAGCCCGGGCGGCGTCGGCCGGTCGATGGTGCCGGGACGCAGTTCGTCCATCGGGAAGCTCAGCACGTCGGTCGGTCCCGGCTCGTCCATCCACTGCACGTGCAGCGCTTCCATGGCGCCCTCGTCGACGAGGACGATGGCCACGTCCGCATCCGCGCTCACGTTCAGCTGGCCCAGGTTGCGCTCGGTGAGGCGCAGGAGCACCGTCTCGTCGATCGCGATGGCCGATTCGTTGTTGATCTCGATCATTTCAGGCCTCGTTTCGGCATGCGGTCTCGGGGTCCGGGGCGCTGCTGCCCGGCACGTCGCTCGGCGCGGTTGGCGAACTCCGCCGCCTGCTCGCGCTCGGCGCGGACCGCGGTGCGCTGCTCGTCGTATTCGGTGTACGCATCCACGATGCGACCCACCAGCGAGTGGCGCACGACGTCGTCACTCGTGAGCCGTGAGAAGTGGACGTCGTCGATGTCCTTCAGCACCCGGGTCACGACGCGCAATCCGGAGGCGCCCTGAGGAAGATCGATCTGGGTGATGTCGCCTGTGACGACCATGCGCGTGCCGAACCCGAGCCTGGTGAGGAACATCTTCATCTGCTCGGGCGTGGTGTTCTGCGCCTCGTCCAGCACGACGAACGAGTCGTTCAGCGTCCGGCCGCGCATGTACGCGAGCGGGGCGACCTCGATCGTGCCGCTCGCCATCAGCTTGGGGACGATCTCGGGATCCATCATCTCGTTCAGCGCGTCGTAGAGCGGGCGCAGGTACGGATCGATCTTGTCGGTGAGGGTTCCCGGCAGGAATCCGAGCCGCTCCCCGGCCTCGACGGCCGGGCGGGTGAGGATGATCCGCTCGACCTCCTTGCGCTGCAGCGCCTGCACCGCCTTCGCCATCGCGAGATAGGTCTTACCGGTGCCGGCGGGGCCGATGCCGAACACGATCGTGTTCTCATCGATCGCGTCGACGTATTCCTTCTGGCCGAGGGTCTTCGGCCGGATCACGCGACCCCGCGTCGACAGGATCGCCTCGCCGAGGACCTCGCTCGGGCGCACGCCCTCCCGCTCCAGCATCCGCGCCGACTGCGCGACATCGCTGGGGACGAGTGCATGCCCGGAGCGCGTCAGCTCGATGAGCTCATCCACGAGCTTCTGCGCCGAGCGCACCGCGGCCGGCTCGCCGGTCAGAGTGACCTCGTTGCCGCGCACCAGCACGTCGACCGCCGGATGCTCCTTCTCGAGCATGCGCAGCAGCCGGTCCTGTGGTCCGAGCAGCTGCACCATCGCGACCCCGTCCACCTCGATGCGGGCGGAGGTCACGGACTGGGAGGGCGCGACGCCCTCGGCCGTGTCGTCAGAAGCCAACGAGCTTGTTCTCCTCAAGATTGCCGAGCACGTGGGCGTGCACGTGGAAGACGGACTGCGCGACACTCGCGCCGTTGTTGAAGATCAGGCGGTACTCGCCGTTCGCGTGCTCATCGGCGATCTCCTTCGCCGCAGCGACCATCTTCGCCATGAGTCCGGGGTCGCCTGCGGCGAGCTCGGTGACGTCGCGGAACTGCTCGGACTTGGGGATCACGAGCACATGCAGAGGCGCCTGCGGGTTGATGTCGCGGATTGCGAAGACATCCTCGGTCTCCAGCAGGATCTCGCCGGGGATCTCCCCGTTCAGGATGCGCGTGAAGATCGAGGGTTCGCTCATGGAATCAGTCTATCCGCGCGGTGCCGGGCGGCGTCGGCTACCAGCGCCCGCGCGCCACGTTCAGCACCGCGATGGCGGCGGGGCCCGCGGTCGAGGTGCGCAGCACGGTGTCGCCCAACAGCACGCGTTCCGCGCCGGCGGCGACAAGACGCTCGATCTCCTCGGGGGCGATCCCGCCCTCGGGGCCGACGACCAGCACGATGTCGCGCTCGTCCGGGACGAGGGCGGACAGCGCCGCAGGCGCCGTCGGGTCCAGGATCAGCACCCGCTGCGTCGCCGCACGGCGCGCCAGATCGGCTGTCGCTTCGACGGATGCGACCTCCGGGATCCAGGATCGGTGGGCCTGTTTGGCGGCCTCGCGCACGATCGTGGCCCAGCGTTCCCGGCCCTTCACCGCCTTGGCCCCCTCCCACCGGGAGACGCTGCGCGCCGCCTGCCACGGAACGATCTCGTCGACGCCGAGCTCGCACGCGGCCTGCACCGCGAGCTCGTCGCGGTCGCCCTTCGCCAGCGCCTGCACGAGCAGGATCCGCGGATCCGGTCTCGGATCCTCCCTGCGCGACAGAATGCGCACCTCCACCAGGCCGGGGGCTGAGGACGCGACCTCGCCCTCGAGCCAGACGCCCGCCCCGTCTCCGAGCGTGATCGGCTCCCCGATCCGCACCCTGCGCACGACAGCGGCGTGCTTGGCCTCGGCGCCGGTGAGGGCGAGGACCGAACCGGCCGCGGCCGCCGTCGCGTCGGGCGTCACGAAGTGCAGGGCCATCGCGGGTCAGCCCCGGAAGCGGTCGCGCAGTTTGGAGAACAGCCCCTGGTGGAACTCGGCCAGCTTCGGCGCCGGTGCCTTGGTGCGCTTGGCGAAGTCCTCGATGAGCTGGCGCTCCTTATGGTCGAGCTTGGTCGGGGTCAGCACCTGTACGCCGACGCGCAGGTCGCCGCGCTGGGTTCCGCGCAGCGGCGTGACGCCGCGGCCCTTGATCGTCAGGACGTCCCCCGACTGCAGACCCTGGCGGATCTCCAGATCCACGGGTCCGTCCAGCGACTCGATGGTCGTGGTGGTCCCGAGGATCGCGTCGCTCATGGCCACCTCGAGCGTGGCGAGGAGGTCATCGCCGTCGCGGCTGAAGCGGGCGTGCGGGGAGACCGTGACCTCGACGTACAGGTCGCCGTTCGGGCCGCCCGCGCGGCCTACCTCGCCGGATCCGGGCAGCTGCAGGCGCAGGCCGGTCTCGACGCCGGCGGGGATGTCGAGGCCGACGGTACGGCGCGAACGCACCCGTCCCTGACCGTTGCAGGTCTGGCACGGGAACGGGATCGTCGTGCCGAAGCCCTCGCAGGAGCCGCACGGCGCGGTCGTGATGACGTTGCCGAGCAGGCTGCGCACCTGCTGCTGCACGTGTCCGGATCCGCCGCAGATGTCGCAGGTGACCGGTGAGGTGCCCTCCTGGCAGCAGGAGCCCTGGCACGTCTCGCACAGCACGGCGGTGTCCACGTCGATGTCGCGGTGCACACCGAACACGACGTCGCCGAGCTCGAGCGTGACCCGCACCAGCGCGTCCTGGCCCCGCTCCCGGCGCGAACGCGGCCGGGCCGCGCGCGCCCCTCCGCCCCCGAAGAAGGTCTCGAAGATGTCGCCGAAGCCACCGAACCCACCGAAACCGCCGTTGCCGTTCTGGTCGCCGCCCATGTCGTAGCGGCGCCGCGAGTCGGCGTCGCTCAGCACGTCATAGGCGTGCGTGACGAGCTTGAACCGCTCCGCCGCATCCTCACTGGGGTTCACGTCGGGGTGCAGCTGACGCGCGAGCCGTCGATACGCCTTCTTGATCTCGTCCTCGCTCGCATCGCGCGAGACGCCGAGAACCTCGTAGTGATCCGTCACCATCGCCTTTCCGGGCCGCCGTCGGCGGCATGCGTGTTCGTGCGGCCGATCAACGGCCGGTCTCATCCTCTTCGAGCAGCTGCGACAGGTAGCGGGCCACGGCCCGCGCCGCCGCGAGGTTGCTCGGATAGTCCATGCGGGTCGGCCCCATCACGCCCACGCGCGCGGTACCGCCATGCGTCAGGTAATCGCTCGCCACGATCGAGGCCTCGCCGAGGCCGAACGCGGCGTTCTCCGTGCCGATGCTCGCCGCGAGTCCGTGCTCGTCGACGTGCATCTCGCTCATGAGGCGCAGCAGCGTCACCTGCTCCTCGATGGCCTCGAGGAGCGGATGGATGCTGCCGCGGAAGTCGTGCTCCCGGCGGGCCAGGGTCGCCGCCCCCGCCATGACCAGGCGCTCCTGCCGGAACTCCGCGAGCTCCTCGGCAACGGCGCGCAGCAGCGCACCAAGGGCCGCGTCGATCCGAGGGCCGTACGAGGTCTCCGCCGCCGCCTCCACGCGCTCGGCACCGCGGCGCACCGAACGGCCGGTCAACAGCTCGGTGATGACCGCGCGGAGCACGCCGAGCTCTGGCTCGTCGAGCTCGACCGGCAGCGGCACGATCCGCTGCGACACACCGCCGGCGTCGGTGACCAGCACGATCAGCAGCCGGCTGGGGCCGAGGGCGACGAGCTCGACGTGCGTGACGTGCGCACGAGCGAAAGACGGATACTGCGCCAGCGCGACCTGGCCGGTGAGGCGTGTGAGCACGCGCACCGTGCGAACCATGAGGTCATCGAGGTCGGCAGGATCCGCGAGGAAGGCCGTGATCGCGTTGCGCTGTGCCGAAGAGAGCGGTCGCACCTGCGCGAGGTGGTCGACGAAGACACGGTATCCCTTGTCGGTCGGCACGCGCCCGGAAGAGGTGTGCGGCGCCGCGATGAGGTCCTCGTCCTCGAGCTGGGCCATGTCGTTGCGGATCGTGGCCGCGGACACGCCGAACGCGTGCCGCTCCACGATCGACTTGCTGCCGACCGGCTCGTTCGTCTCCACGTAGTCCTCGACGATGGCACGGAGCACCTGGAGTCCGCGTTCTGAGACCATCACTCCTCCTCACCGTTGGCACTCGTGCGACCTGAGTGCCAATCCTATCCTGCCGGGCCGGGAGCGGACCGAGGATACGACACTCTTAGGATGTGGCCATGGGTCAGGACGTCGTGCGCACCAGGATCTCCTCCGGCGACCTGCTCGGCCGACGTGACGTCGGTATCGATCGCTACCTCGGCGTGCCGTACGCGGCGCCCCCTTTCGGCGAACTCCGCTTCCGGACCCCGCAACCGGTGGAACCCTGGTCTGCACCTCGCGACGCCGAGACATTCGGTCCGACGGCCCCGCAACTGCCGTATGCAGGGGCGACCGCGGAGATCCTCGGCAGCGTCCGCATCGACGGCGACGGCATCCTCACGGCGAACGTCTGGGCTCCGGCCGACGCGAACTCGGCCCCTGTCGTGCTGTGGATCCACGGCGGCGCACTCGAGCGCGGCACGGCGGCACTGTCGATGTACGACGGCACGGCGTTCGCCCGCGACGGGGTGGTGTTCGTCAGCGTCGGCTACCGGCTGGGGTCCGAGGGCTTCTCGGTGCTCGAGGGGGCGCCCCGCAACCTGGGGCTGCAGGACGTTGCGGCGGCCCTGCACTGGGTGCGCGACGAGATCGCGGCGTTCGGCGGCGACCCGAATCGGATCACGCTCATGGGCGAATCCGCGGGCGGCGCGCTCGTGGCAGCGTTGCTCTCCCGGCCCGACACCCGCGCGTTGGTGCGCGGCGCGATCGTGCAGTCCGGACCGCTGGAGGCGCAGACGCCGGAGCGCGGCGGACGCGTGACCCAGCAGCTCGCGAAGCGCCTCGGCGTCGCGGCGACGCGCGAGGCATTCACGTCTCTCACTCCGGATGCCCTGCTCGAGGCACGGCGCGCGCAGTCCGCCGGATCCTCCCCGCTCGGCGGTGCCCCCGGCTTCCAGCTCGTGCTGGATCCCGATTCGCTGCCGCGATCACCGCACGAGGCGCTCGCCGACGTCGATGTGCCGCTGTTGATCGGCACCAACACCGACGAGTACCGTCTGTGGTTCCCGCCGGAGGCGCTGGCCGCAATCCGGCCGTCGAAGCTCCTGCTCGCGCGGCTCGCCCTGCGGATCCCGGCCGCAGCCGCCAGGGCCGTACGTGCCGACCATCCTGGAGGTAGCACCGGGGAGGTGTTCGGCCAGCTCGCCACAGACCTGTTGCTGCGCGCGCCGGCCGCCCGGGTCGCGCGCGCCCGCACCGCGCAGACGTTCGTGTACGAGTTCTCGTGGCCGAGTCCGGTGCGTGACCTGCGCGCCGCGCATGCCCTGGAGATCGGGTTCGTGTTCGACCGGCTCCGCGATCCCGAGAGCGCCAAGATCGCGGGCACCGCGCCCCCGCAGGCCCTGGCCAGCGCGATGCACGACGCCTGGGTGCGCTTCATCCGCGACGGCGATCCGGGATGGCCGGCGTTCGACATGCAGCGCACCGCGGCGCTGTTCGATGGCGCAGGCGAAGGGCCCGTCATCGGCCCGCAGCGAAGGCAGACGGTGCTGGATCTGCTGCCGGCACCCAGGGGCTGAGCGTCGTCCGCCTCCGCTCACTGGTCGCGAATTGCGGTTCGCTGCGGCGAATGAGCGCATTTCGCGACCAGTGAACGGCCTGCGCCGGATCAATCCGTCAGCGCGCGCACCACGGCGTCGGCGAGCAGCCGTCCGCGCAGCGTGAGCACGAGGGTGCCGCGCAGTGCGGGACCGGCTTCGACGAGGCCGTCGGCGATGAGCCCCGCGACCCTGGTGCGGGCGTCGGCCGCGATGGCGTCCAGCGGCATGCCCTCCGCCATGCGCGAGCGCAGCAGGATCCGCTCCAGCAGGGCGGCATCTGCATCGGGCCGCTCCGTGCCCGCTGCCGGTGACTCCCCCACCGCGAGCCGCTGCGCGTACGCGGCAGGGTGCTTCACGTTCCACCACCGCAGGCCGGCGACGTGGCTGTGCGCCCCGGGCCCGAAGCCCCACCAGTCCGTGCCGCGCCAGTACGCCATGTTGTGCCGGGAGCGCTGATCCGCGGCACTGCGACCGACCTCGGTCGAAGGCCGACGGGCCCAGTTGCTCACCTCGTACCAGTCGAACCCGGCCTCGCTCAACAGGCTGTCGGCGAGCTCGTACATGTCGGCCTGCAGGTCGTCGTCGGGAGCGGGAACCTCGCCGCGCCGGATCTGACGGGCGAGTTTCGTGCCGTCCTCGATGATCAGCGCGTACGCGGAGATGTGATCCGGATCCAGGGCGATTGCGGTCGTCAGCGAGGAACGCCAATCCTCCAGCGACTCCCCCGGTGCCCCGTAGATGAGGTCCAAGCTGACCGCGAGCCCTGCGGCGCGGGCCGCGTCGACCGCGGTGCGCACGTTCTCCGGCCGGTGCGTGCGGTCGAGCGCCGCGAGCACGTGCGGCACGGCGGACTGCATCCCGATCGACATCCGGGTGACACCGGCGGCCGCGAGCTCCTCGGCCACCTCAGGGGTCACCGTGTCGGGGTTGGCCTCCACGGTCACTTCGGCATCGGCGGCGATGCCGAACGCGCCGACCACGGCGCCGAGCATGCGGCCGAGGTCGCCCGCCGGCAGCAGCGTGGGCGTCCCGCCGCCGAAGAACACCGTGCTCAGCGGGCGGAGCGGACCGCGCTCGGCCAGCACGTCGCGGGCGAGGGAGATCTCCTGGATCAGGGTGTCGGCGTACGTGTCCTGCCGCGCACCGCGCAGCTCGGACGCCGTGTACGTGTTGAAGTCGCAGTAGCCGCAGCGCACCCGGCAGAACGGCACGTGCAAATACGCGGAGAACGGCGCGTCAGGATCGATCGGCAGATCATCCGGCAGGCGGCCATCCGCGGGAGCCGGATCCCCGAGCGGCAGGGGGCCGGCCATCAGGCCGTCCTCCCCGTCAGCAGAGACCCCATCAGAGGGGCGTCGCGTACAGCGGGGAGATCGCCCGCAGGTACCGAGCGAACAGCTCGCGACGGCGGCGCTTCACCAGATACGGGAAGCTGCGGTACAGAAAGCTGTTCGGTCGGTCGAAGGCGCGCACCGTGAACCACACCTCGTCGGCGTCGTTCCACTCGATGTCGAACGACTCCTCGCCGCTCACCACGGATCCGGCGACCGTGCCCAGCACGAACCCGATCCGGTGGGTCTGCTCCGTCACCGAGATCACCCGCAGCTCGGCGTCCGCACGCATGCCCGACACCCGTCCGTGCAGCTTGAGAGTCATGCCGGGGCCCACCCACGGCGTGCCGTCCTCGTCGTAACGCGGCTCCACCTCGGTACGGCTCGGGGCGATCGGGGCGCCCTCGGCGTCGAAGCTGACCCCGGCGTACCCGGGGCTCGATGCCGGACGCACATCCGTGAGCTGAAGACCCGCCGCACGTTGCGCCGTCCAGGACAGCAGGGCGTCGCCGGCGGTGCGGAACCGCTCTTCGCCACTGCCCAGCCGCCACGACTCCTCGGCGGGAATGCTCCGCTCCGGCGGATACTGCATCAGGTCGGGCGCGTGGGTTGCCCCCACGGCGGCATAGTCCACCGTTCCTTCTCGGAATGTCCCGCGACGCATGACAACCACCCTACTTGCTGGCCCCGGCGCCCCACCCAGGTTCTCCCAAGGGTGGGGTGCATCGCGCGCAGCCTACTTCTTGTCCTTGCCCTCGACATCTCCCGAGAGCGCGGCGATGAACGCCTCCTGGGGGACTTCGACGCGGCCGACCATCTTCATCCGCTTCTTGCCCTCCTTCTGCTTCTCGAGGAGCTTGCGCTTACGGGTGATGTCACCGCCGTAGCACTTGGCGAGCACGTCCTTGCGGATGGCGCGGATGGTCTCGCGGGCGATGATGCGTGCGCCGATCGCAGCTTGGATCGGCACCTCGAACTGCTGACGCGGGATCAGCTTGCGCAACCGCTCGGCCATCATCGTCCCGTAGGCGTAGGCCTTGTCGCGGTGCACGATCGAGCTGAACGCATCGACCTTCTCGCCCTGCAGCAGGATGTCGACCTTGACCAGGTCGGACTCCTGGGATCCCGAGGGCTCGTAGTCGAGCGAGGCGTAGCCCTGCGTCTTGGACTTCAGCTGGTCGAAGAAGTCGAACACGATCTCGCCGAGCGGCATGTTGTAGCGCAGCTCGACGCGCTCCTCGGAGAAGTACTCCATGCCCAGCAGGGTGCCGCGGCGGGACTGGCAGAGTTCCATCACGGTGCCGACGTAATCCTTGGGCAGCAGGATGGCCGTCTTCACCATCGGCTCGGAGACGGATCCGATCCGCCCGTCGGGGTACTCGCTGGGGTTGGTGACGGTGACCGTCTCGCCGGTGTCGGAGGTGAGCACCTCGTAGATCACGCTCGGTGCGGTCGTGATGAGGTCGAGGCCGAACTCGCGGGACAGCCGCTCCGTGATGATCTCCAGATGCAGCAGGCCGAGGAAGCCGCAGCGGAACCCGAAGCCGAGTGCGACCGAGGTCTCCGGCTCGTACTGCAGCGACGCGTCGGAGAGCTTGAGCTTGTCGAGGGCCTCACGCAGCTCCGCGTAGTCGCTGCCATCGATCGGGTAGATGCCGCTGAACACCATGGGCTTCGGGTCGGTGTATCCGGCCAGCGCCTCGGTCGCGGGCTTGCGGGCGTTGGTGATCGTGTCGCCGACCTTCGACTGGCGCACGTCCTTCACGCCGGTGATCAGGTAACCCACCTCACCGACGCCGAGGCCCTTGGAGGGCACCGGCTCTGGGCTGGAGACGCCGATCTCCAGGAGCTCGTGGTTGGCTCCCGTGGACATCATCTGGATGCGCTCGCGCGGCGACAGCTTGCCGTCCACCATCCGCACGTAGGTGACCACGCCGCGGTAGGAGTCGTAGACCGAGTCGAAGATCATCGCGCGCGCCGGGGCGTCCGCATCGCCGGACGGCGCCGGGATCTGCTGCACGAGACGGTCCAGGAGCTCCTCCACGCCGACGCCGGTCTTGCCGGAGACCCTCAGCACATCCTCGGGGCGGCCGCCGATGAGATCGGCGAGCTCCTTGGCATACTTCTCGGGCTCGGCGGCGGGCAGATCGATCTTGTTCAGCACCGGGATGATCGTGAGATCGTTCTCGAGCGCGAGGTACAGGTTCGCGAGTGTCTGGGCCTCGATGCCCTGCGCGGCGTCGACGAGGAGGATCGCGCCTTCGCACGCGGCGAGCGAGCGGGAGACCTCGTAGGTGAAGTCGACGTGCCCCGGAGTGTCGATCATGTTCAGCGCGACGGTCTCGCCGTCGACCTGCCAGGGCATGCGCACGGCCTGGCTCTTGATCGTGATGCCGCGCTCGCGCTCGATGTCCATGCGGTCCAGATACTGCGCGCGCATGTCGCGGTCGGAGACCACGCCGGTGATCTGGAGCATCCGGTCGGCCAGCGTCGACTTGCCGTGATCGATGTGGGCGATGATGCAGAAGTTGCGGATCTGCTGCGGAGGCGTGGCGGCCGGCTGCAGCGGAGTGAGTGCGCGAGGTGACATGGGGTCCTGAACGATGCGGGGTCCGGCGGGCGGATCGGGCTGACCCGGGCGAAACGGGTATCCCTACGATTCTACGGGAGTGCCGGATGCCCGCGGAGGCGGCCGCTCCCCGCGGGCGGGTTCCGCGGCAGGCGAGCCCGATATACGGCATCACGCCCGGCCGATGATAGTCTCGCGAGGTTGCCGCTCCCCGGAACCGGGTGTCAGCGGCAGCAACACTCCGTCTCGCGCTGCGCGGGCCGGAGCACCGCGTCACCGGTTTCGGGTCGTGTTGATATGGCATCGACCCAGCGCTGCGTCGGAGATCCCGCGCTGCGCCTGTGACCAGAGAGAGAAACCATCTTGATCAAGTACTTGCTGCGCCGGGCTCTCGGCTGGCTCCTCATGATCGTGGTGGCGACCAATGTCACGTACTTCCTCGCGTGGGCCTTCCTCGATCCGCGCAGCAACTACGTCGGCCGTCGCCCTCCGCTGAGCGAAGACCAGATCAACCGCCTCCTCGAACCTCGCAACCTCAGTGACACCGTGCCGCTGCTGGAGCGCTGGTGGCACTGGTTCACCGACATCGTCCTGCATTGGAACTGGGGAGTGAGCCCGGTCGGACAGTCCGTGAACGACCAGATCGCGTATCGCATGTGGGTCTCCGGCGAACTCGTGCTCGGCGCGACGATCATCACGGCGGTGCTCGGCATCGCCATCGGCGTGTACACCGCCTCTCGGCAGTACAAGGTCGCGGACCGTGTCTGGCAGGGCATCTCCATCGTCACCATGAACATCCCGATCATCGTCGCGGCGCTCGGAATCGTGATCATCGCGATCGCGATCAACGACGCGCTCGGCTTCCGGTTGTTCTACGTCACGGGGGCGCGCAGCGACGGGGTGACGGGGTTCTTCCCGGTGCTGATCGACACCCTGCAGCATCTGATCCTTCCGACCATCGCGCTGGTGTTCATCGGCTACTCCAGCTACCACTTCCTGCAGCGCTCCCTGCTGCTGGACAACATCAAAGCCGACTACGTGCGCACCGCGCGGGCAAAGGGCCTGACGAAGCCGCAAGCGATCCGCAAGCACGCGCTGCGCACGTCGCTGATCCCCGTCGCGACCCAGCTGGCCTTCAGCATCCCCACCGTGTTCACCGGTGCGGTGCTGACCGAGACGATCTTCGCGTGGAACGGCATGGGCCGGTACTTCGTGCAGACCATCGGCACCAACGATGTCCACGGCGTGGTGGCGATCGCCGCCTTCAGCGCCGTGCTCACGGCGATCGGCGCCATCCTCGCCGACATCGCCGTGGTGGTCCTCGATCCGCGAGTGAGGGTGAGCTGACATGACTTCCCAGACCGTCCAGCCCCCCGTCGGGCCCGACACCACCGCCGCGCGGATCCCGCGCAAGCGCATCGGCACCTTCCGGCTCTACTACCGCCGCTTCGTGCGAAACCGTCCCGCGGTCGCGGGCGTGTTCATCTTCGCCTTCCTCGCGTTGTTCGCGGTGTTCGGCCCTCTGATCGCGCACTTCAGCTTCAGCGAACTCGACTTCCTGGCGCTCGGCACTCCGCCGGACGGCACGCACTGGTTCGGCACCGCCGCGGACGGCGGGGACCTGTTCGCGCAGACCGCCGTGGGCCTGCAGCGGTCGCTGATGATCGCACTCACGGTCTCGATCGGTACCACGGTGATCTCCGCGATCGTCGGCACGGCAGCCGCCTACTTCGGCGGCACGACCGAGCGCATCATCCTGCTGATCATCCACTTCCTCATGGTCGTGCCGACGTTCCTCATCCTGGCCCTGGTCTCCTCGAACGCCGGCGGGGACTGGCGCGTGATCTCGGCCGCGATGATCTTCATCAGCTGGTTCTTCCCCGCCCGCGTGATCTGGACGATGGCGCTGTCACTGCGTGAGCGCGAGTACGTGCACGCCGCGCGCTACATGGGCGTCCCCGGCATGAAGATCGTGCTGCGCCACCTGCTGCCGAACATCGGCTCGCTCCTGGTGATCAACTTCACGCTCGGCGTCGTCGGCGCGGTCATCACTGAGACCGGCCTGTCCTTCATCGGCTTCGGCGTCAAGATCCCCGACGTCTCGCTCGGATCCCTCATCGGCATCGGAGCGAACTCCCTCGCCAGCGCCCCGTGGACGTTCTACTTCCCCGCCCTCGCGCTGACGCTGCTGACCGTCTCCATGGCGCTCGTCGCCGACGGCCTCCGCGACGCCCTCGACCCCACCTCGGCGGCGGGAGGCCGCGCATGACCGCTCCTCTTCTCTCCGTCCGCGATCTGAACGTCAGCTTCGCCTCCGAATCCGGCCGTGTCGACGCCGTCCGCGGTGTCTCGTTCGACCTCGAGCCGGGGCGGACGCTCAGCATCGTGGGCGAGTCCGGCTCCGGCAAGTCGGTCACCTCGCTCGCGATCATGGGTCTGCTCGATGAGAACGCGAAGGTCGGCGGGTCGATCATGTTCGACGGCATCGAGCTCGTCGGAAAGAGCGACAAGGAACTCTCGGCACTGCGCGGCAACGGCATCGCGATGATCTTCCAGGATCCGCTCACCTCGCTCACCCCGGTGTTCACCGTCGGCGACCAGCTCATCGAGGCACTCACCGTGCACCGCAGCATGTCGCACGCGGACGCGACCGCGCGAGCGGTCGAGCTGCTCCGGCTCGTCGGCATTCCGAGCCCGGAACGGCGACTGAAGTCGTTCCCGCACGAGTTCTCCGGCGGCATGCGCCAGCGCGTGGTGATCGCGATCGCGATGGCCAACAACCCGAAGCTGATCATCGCCGACGAGCCCACCACGGCCCTCGACGTGACGATCCAGGCCCAGATCCTCGACCTGATCGCCACGGCGCAGCGCGAGACCGGGGCCGCGGTCATCATGATCACGCACGACATGGGCGTGGTCGCCAAGACCGCCGACGACGTGCTAGTGATGTACGCCGGCAAGCCCGTGGAGCAGGCTCCTGTGCGCGAGCTGTTCCACGAAACCCGGATGCCGTACTCGATCGGCCTGCTCGGCGCGATCCCGCGCGTGGACAAGGCCCAGAAGCAGCCGCTGGTGCCGATCAAGGGCAACCCGCCGCTACTGATCAACCTCCCCGACGAGTGCCCGTTCGTGGCGCGCTGCCCCATAGCCACCGAGGCCTGCCGCACCAGGGAACCCGAGCTGCGGGCGATCAAGACGAGCGAAGGCGGCGAACACCGGGTCGCATGCGTGCGCGCCGACGAGATCGAGAACGGCCTCATCGGCGGGGTGCCGGTGTATCCGGTCCCGGAGCTCCCCACCAGCGCCCTCGATCGCATCCCGCGAGAAGAGCGACCGGTCACCCTCGACGTCCGCAACATGCAGAAGACGTTCCCGCTCACCCGGGGCGCCTTCCTCAAGCGCAAGGTCGGCGAGGTCCACGCCGTCAAGGGACTGACCTTCGACATCCGCGAGGGCGAGACGATGGCGATCGTCGGCGAGTCCGGCTGCGGCAAGACCACGACCCTGCTCCAGATCATGGACCTGGTGAAGCAGACCGATGGCGAGATCACGATCGCCGGCACCAAGGTGTCGGAGCTGCACGGCGGCAAGGCGGAGCGGACCATCCGACGCGATCTGCAGATCGTCTTCCAGGATCCGATGGGAGCGCTCGACCCGCGCCTCACCGTCGCGGACGTGATCGCCGAGCCACTGCGCGCGATCGGCGTGCCACGAGCCGAAGCCGACCTCAGGGTGGACGAGCTCATGGACCTCGTGGGCCTCGACCCGGCGCACGCGAGCCGGTTCCCCGGCGCGTTCTCCGGTGGTCAGCGTCAGCGCATCGGCATCGCCCGCGCGCTCGCGACCAACCCCAAGATCGTCGTCCTCGACGAGCCCGTCTCGGCGCTGGACGTCTCGATCCAGGCCGGTGTGATCAACCTGCTCGACGAGCTCAAGGTCAAGCTGGGGCTCTCCTACCTCTTCGTTGCGCATGACCTCTCTGTGGTGCGGCACATCGCCGACCGCGTCGGAGTCATGTACCTCGGCGAGTTCGTCGAGCACGGCGACGTGGACGAGATCTTCGACGATCCACAGCACCCGTACACCCAGGCGCTGCTGTCGGCCATCCCCGTCCCCGATCCCGACATTGAGCGCACCCGCGAGCGCATCGTCCTGCAGGGCGATCTGCCGAGTCCGGCGGACCGCCGCGACGGCTGCTCCTTCACCTCGCGCTGCCCGCTGTACAAGATGCTCCCGGAGAATCAGCGCACCCGGTGCGAGACCGTGGTCCCCGAGCTGCACGGTCCGGAGTCGCACGTGAACGCCTGCCACTGGCGGTGACCGAACGGCAGCCGTTGAACTCGAAACGGTAACGGTTTGTCTCGATATACCGGGGAGCTTCGGTTCACGCCGGTTAACTGTCCCTTGTCCCCAAATAGCCGAAAGGCATCGAAGGAGAACCATGAAAAGGCAGCACAAGCTGTGGGGCGTCGTCGCCCTCAGCGGGGCGCTGGCAATCGCCATCAGCGGTTGCTCGGCGACCGGAGGATCCACCGGCGGAAGCACCGACAAGCCCGCCGAGACCAAGACCGCGGACTACAACCCGCAGCCGCGCGAGAACCTCAAGCAGGGTGGAGAGGCGCACTTCTGGATCAGCGAAGTTCCGGCGCAGATGAACTTCATGAACGGTGACGGCACGGCCGACACCTCGCGCCTGGCCGCCTGGTACACCCCGCAGGTGTTCCTGATGGATCCGGACGGCACCGTCAAGGCCAACCCCGCCTACCTCGACAAGTGGGACACGTCCGTCAAGGACGGCAAGACGGTCGTCACCATGAAGATCAACGAGAAGGCGGTCTGGAACGACGGCTCTCCGATCGACTGGACCGCCTTCGAGACGACGTGGAAGGACAACAACGGGTCGAACCCCGACTTCAAGGCGAGCGCCACCGACGGCTACAAGGACATCGAGTCCGTCACGAAGGGCGACACCGACAAGGACGTCATCGTGACGTTCAATCGCGAGTTCGCCTGGCCGGCCATGCCGTTCCTCACCGGCATCCTGAACCCCAAGGTGAACACGCCGGAGCTGTACAACGACGCGTACAACGGCAACGCGCACCCCGAGTGGGGCGCCGGCCCGTACAAGATCACCAACTTCGACGTGAACGGCCAGAAGGTCACCCTCGAGCCGAACGACAAGTGGTGGGGTGACAAGCCCATGCTCGACAAGGTCACCTTCTCGGGCATGGACCGCGCTGCCTCGCTGAACGCCTTCAAGAACGGCGAGATCGACCAGGTCGAGACCGCCTCGGCAGACGCGATCAAGCAGGTGAAGGACGTCAAGGACGCCGTCATCTACCGCGCCCAGCAGACGGCCAAGACGGTGATCCAGCTCGACGGATCCAAGCCGCAGCTGAAGGACCCGAAGGTACGTCAGGCCTTCTTCATGGCGATCAACATCGACCAGCAGAAGAAGATCGCCTGGAACGGTCTGGACTACACCGAGCCGGCAGCCGGCTCGCTGATCCTCTACCCCTTCCAGAAGGGCTACGACGACTCGTTCAAGGCTGCCGGCCTGAAGTTCGACACGGCCGCCGCTAAGAAGCTGCTCGACGACGCCGGCTGGAAGGCCGGTTCGGACGGCGTGCGGGAGAAGGACGGCGTCAAGCTGACCGTCACCTACCCGGTGTTCAGCGACAGCCCCGTCCAGGCCGCTCTCGCCAAGGCGCTGCAGCAGCAGGAGAAGGCTGTCGGCATCGACCTGAAGATCGACACGCGTGCGCCGTCGAACTTCTCGAACGACGTCGCCACGAAGAACTGGGACGCCCTCGGCCTCCGGTTCACCGACTCCGACCCGTTCGGCCCGGCCTGGTTCTGCCAGATGTACTGCTCTGACAGCAACCTGAACCTGTCGAGCACCGGCACGGCTGAGATCGACAAGAAGATCAAGGGCGACGTCGAGTCGCAGACCACCACCGAGTCGTGGACCAAGGCTGCGATGAAGCTCGAGCCGGAGATCATCAAGGAGACCTGGGGCGTCATCCCGCTCTACAACGGTCCCTCGATCCAGGTCGCAAAGAAGGGCCTCGCGAACCTGACCCCCGAGACCTACGTGGGCCTCGACCTCTACCGGGTCGGTCCCGTCGAGAACGTCGGCTGGGAGAAGTAAGCACCCGCCGCAATTCTGGAGCGGGGTCGGTGGTTCGCCACCGGCCCCGCTTCGTCGTTCTGCGCCTGCTGCACACGCGCGGCCCGGGCGGTCGCACCTTTTAGACTGGCGGCCATGAGCCGCTCCCCCGTGTCCGTGGTGCTCGTGCACGGGATCCGCACCTCGGCGACGATGTGGCGCGCGCAAGAGGAGTTCCTGGCCGAGCGCGGCAATCCGGCGGTCGCCGTGGATCTGCCCGGCCACGGCACCCGCATGGACGAGCCGTTCGCCCTCGAAGAGGCGATGCGCACGGTCGATACCGCGGTGCGCAGCGCCGACGGACCCGTACTGCTGGTCGGGCACTCGATGGGAGGGCTGCTTTCGACCGCGTATGCCGGGGCGGATCCGACGCCGCCGGTCATCGGCTTCGTGGGGGCCTCCTGCACGGCTCTCCCCCGTGGCGCGGGGCTCGCGGCCTATCGCGTGCTCGCGGGCGCGTTGAACGCGATGCCGGATCGCGGCATGTGGCTGAGCCGTCAGGTGCTGGACGCGACGCTGCCCGCCTCGACGCGCGAGGACTTCGGCGCCGGCGGCTACGCCATGGCCACGCAGGACGAGGCGCTGCGCTCGCTCGCCGAGCTGGATCTCATCGCCGCGGTGCCCCGGATCTCTGTGCCCACCTGGTTCGTCAACGGGCAGTTCGACCAGCTCCGCACCCACGAGACGCTGTACCGCCGGCTCGCGCCCGACGCGGAGTTCATCATCGTGCCGCGCACGACGCACCTGGTGACCGCGATGAGGCCGCGGGTGTTCAACGCGGTGCTGCAGCTGGCACTGGCGACGCTGGAGACGGCGCCCTGACCGCATAGGTGATCGCCGCCCCCACGAGCGACAGCACGGCCGCGGCGCCGAACAGCAGCCCGAACCCGCCCACCAGGGCGACGAGGCCCGCACCGAGCAACGGCCCCAGTAGCTGCCCCAGTTGCGCCGAGACGTTCACGAGCCCGAGGTCGCGCGCGTGGTCGTCCGGATCCTTCAGCAGATCCGTCGCGAACGCGAGGCTCACCGCCATGTACGCACCGTACCCCGCTCCCATGATCCCGGCGGCGACCGCGGTCATCTCGAACGAGGGACTGATCAGGATCACCACGCCGGAGACCGCCTGCACGACCGCGGAGACCGCGGTGATCGTCCGGCGCACCCGCAGCGGGTTCGCCGAGGCGCGGTCGGAGAGTATGCCGGCGACGATCGATGCGATCACGACGAACACCGTGTAGATCACGATCAGGATCAGCAGATCGTCCTGCGCCTGCGGCGAAGGGACGCGGACGCCGTAGAGCAGGAAGAACAGCAGCAGCGAGGTGCCGAAGGCATTGCCGATGTTCACGACGAAGCGGCTGACGAGCAGCCACAGGAAGTCCCGGTCGCGCCACGACGCCGTGCGGGCGACGGTGCGCGGAGCGGGAAGGGCGAGCTCGTGCGCCGGCGCGTCCGGCAGCAGCAGGGCCGTGCCGGATCCGATCACGGCGATGATCGCGGCCATCAGATAGTAGGACTGCTGCACGTTCAGCCCGATGAGCACGACGGCCCCCACGCCGACGACGATGCCGACCGCCTGGGCCGAGCTCGCCGCGGCCGAGGCCGCGCCGCGCTGAGTGGTGAGCTGGTCCGCGATCATCGCCGTGAGAGCCGCCGAGGCGACCGACACGCCCACCGAGACGACGATCCACGCACCGCCGACGGCGACGGGACCGGCCACGATGCCGGTCAGCACCAGCCCGACCGCGGCGAGCAAGGATCCGCCGATCGCCCATGGCCGGCGGCGTCCCCACCGCGAGCGGGTGCGATCCGACCAGCGACCGGAGACGGGCGCGGCGATGATGCCGACGAGCCCGCCCACTGACAGCACCACGCCCGCCCACACGACGCCGGCGATCCAGTTCTCGCCCGGGGCGCCGGTGTCGAGCTGCAGCGGCAGCAGGAGCTGGATGGGGGTCAACTGGACCGTCCAGATCGCCAGCCAGGCGAGCGTGAACAGCGTCATCCAGAGCGGGCCGACCCTTTTCCGCGCACTCGGAGCGGCAGCGTCGGAGTGATCGGTCATGAGCGTGCCTCCTCGATGAGCGCGCGGTACCAGGCGTACGAGGCCTTCGGGGTGCGCTGCCCCGTGTCCATGTCGACGTGCACGAGCCCGAACCGCTGCGTGTACCCGTCGGCCCATTCGAAGTTGTCCAGCAGCGACCACACCGTGTAGGCATCGACGCGCACCCCGGCGCGCATCGCGGAGAGCACCGCGGCAAGGTGGCCGCGCAGATAGGAGACGCGCGCGGCGTCCTCGATCCGCTGGTCGACATGGTCCGGCTCGGGGAACGACGCGCCGTTCTCCGCGATGACGACGGGCGGCAGCGCGAGACCGTAGCGCTCCTTCGCATCGATGAGGAAGGTGGTCAGCGCCTCGGGCACGATCGGCCACAACGGCCCGAAACCGGTGACCGGGGCGCCGGGGGTCGGTACCACCTCGAACGGAATCGGTCCCGCCGATGTCGCGACGGTCGTCGGGTTGTAGTAGTTCACGCCGTAGACCTCGCAGGGGGCGCTGATCAGCGCGAGATCGCCGTCCTGCACCGGGAGCGTCACGCCGAGCGGCTCGAGGTCGGGGTAACGCCCGAGCAGCACCGGATCCGCGTACATCCGGTTGTGGATGAGGTCGTACAGGTACGCGGCCCGCTGGTCGGCCTCCGAGTCCGTTGCGGGCAGCACCTGCGTGTGGTTGTTGACGATGCCGACGCTGGTCGCACCGCGCGCGTGCAGGATCCGCGCCGCGTATCCGTGCGCGAGGAGCTGATGATGCACCGTCGGCAGCGCGTCGAAGAGCAACGTGCGACCCGGCGCGAGTTCTCCGATCGCATAGCCCTGCAGAGTCGTGGAAACGGGCTCGTTGATCGTGTACCACTGCCGCACCCTGTCGCCGAGCGCATCGGCGACCACCTCGGTGTACTGCGCGAATCGCTCGGCGGTGGAGCGGCTCAGCCAGCCCCCGTCCGCCTCGAGTCGGGACGGCAGATCCCAGTGGTACAGGGTCGGCGTCGGCACGATCCCGGCGTCGAGCAGGCGATCGACGAGCCGGTCGTAGTATGCGAGCCCCTGCGGACTCGGCCGTCCGTCGGGGAGCACGCGCACCCAGGAGATCGAGAACCGGTACTCGTCGACGCCGAGTCGTGCCAGCAGCGCGACATCCTCGGCGGCACGGTGGTAGCTGTCCGGTCCTGGATCCGCCGTGCTGGCATCGCGCACCCGGCCGGGCGTGTCCACGAAGTCGTCCCAGATGGATCTGCCGCGTCCGTCTTCGGCTCTCGCCCCCTCGATCTGGAAGGCCGCCGTCGCGGCGGAGAAGCGCAGCCGGCGCAGCAGCCCACGCTCGAGCGCAGGCACGTCAGCGATGACGGATTCGGGCATGGACGACTCCTTCGGGTCCTTCGCCAGCGTGCACACCCTACACCGACGCCTCGCCCCGAACGCGACGGCGTGTCATGAGGAACGAGACCGCGTCCCACGATGATGCCGAAACCGCCGGGACCCGATCCACCGGTTCGGCATCAGACCGGATCCCTGATAAGATCGGTGATTGGCTTGCGTGTCAGGTCCCACCCCTGCACGCTGCCGGAGGCGCCCCTCTACCGCCAGGCCGGCATAACCATCCATCACTCGAACGAAGGTTCCATCCGTGGCGAACATCAAGTCGCAGATCAAGCGCAACAAGACCAACGAGAAGGCGCACGAGCGCAACAAGGCCGTCAAGAGCGAGCTGAAGACCGCCGTCCGCAACACCCGCAAGGCCGTCGCCGGTGGCGACAAGGCTGCCGCCGAGGCCGCGCTGAAGACGGCGTCGAAGAAGCTCGACAAGGCCGTCAGCAAGGGCGTCATCCACTCGAACCAGGCCGCGAACCGCAAGTCGTCGATCGCGAAGCAGGTCTCCGCTCTCTGAGCCGGAACTTCCGAAGGCCCGTCCCGATCCGGGGCGGGCCTTCGTCGTTCCCCACCCGAGCTACAGCTGTTCGTTCCCCTCACACGACCTGCGGCGGCAGTGCCGCGGTGGATCCGGTCAGCCGCCGTAGGGCGCGCGTGTGGCGATCACCGTGATCATGCGCTCGAGCGCGAAGATCGGGTCGCGGGCCGCGCCCTTCACGTCGGCGTCCGCGCGCGCGGTCGCCTGGATCGCGAGCCCCAGGGTGCGCTCGCTCCAGCCACTCAGATCGCGGCGTGCCCGGTCCACCTGCCAGTCCTTCATGCCCAGGCGGGCGGCGAGTGCCGCATTCGACTCCCGGGAGCCGGCGACGCGCGCCATCGACCGCAGCTTCATCGCGAACGCTGCGACCATGGGCACCGGGTCGGCCCCGGAGGACAGGGCGTGCCGGAGCGCGATGAGCGCCTCGCCCAGACGCCCGGCGATCGCGGTGTCGGCGACGACGAACGCGGAGACCTCGACGCGCCCGCCGTAGTAGCGCTCGACGAGGTCGGGCGTGACATCGCCCTGCACGTCGTTGATGAGCTGCTGACAGGCGGCGGCGAGTTCGGTGATGTCGTCGGAGAAGGCGGAGACCAGTGCGCGCAACGCCTGCGGCTGGATACGCCGACCGGCGGCACGGAACTCCCCCGCGGCGAAGTCGGCCTTCTCGTCGTCGCGCTTGATGGCCGGGCAGGCGATCTCGATCCCCCCGCCGGTGCCGGCGCGGATCGCGTCGAGCAGCTTCTTGCCGCGCACGGTCGCACCGGTGTGGCGGAGCACGACGGTCGCGCCTTCCTGTGGATGCTCGAGGTACGCGACGGCTTCGGCGAGGAACGCGTCCGTGCAGCGCTCGACGCCCGAAATACGCAGCAGGCGCGGCTCGCCGAACAGCGACGGCGAGGCCAGGCCGAGCAGGCTGCCCGACTCGTAGTCATCGGCGCGCAGGTCGCTGACCTCGAGCGCCGGATCCTCCGCCCGCAGGTAGGCGCGCACTCCCGCGATCGCACGCTCCGCGCAGATCTCCTCGGGCCCGGACACCAGCACGATCGGCGCCGGCCGCGGCTCGCGCCAGGACACCTGCGGGATGTTCGTCGCCTTCCCTCCACGTCGTGCGGCGGAGGTGGAGCGCGGTGCGGGCATATCACCAGCGTACCGGCGGGCGCGGACGTTCACGGCGCCCGTGCCGTCGACGTCGGCAGGGGGTGCGGCGTCGAGCGCCCGTCGCCTGCCGGGGCCGGGGTCGGTGTCGGTGTCGGTGCCACGGTGGAACGTCCGTCCGGCGGCGCATCGCGGGCCGGGGCCGGGCGCTCGGTCCAGACGCGCAGCCCCTCCTCCCCCTCGGACACGAGGATGGTGCCACGCTGGTCGGTCCGCAAGATCGGCGTGCGCAGGGCCTGCAGCATGTCCAGAGTCTGCACACGCGGATGCCCGTAGTCGTTCCCCTCGCCCACCGAGATCAGGGCCAGCGCCGGATCCAGATCGGCGTAGAGCTGCGGATCCTGATCGGCACTGCCGTGATGCGCGACCTTGACGACGGTCTCGTCGTGCGGGTGCGCGAGCCGTCGTAGCATGCCCTGCGACTCGGCCGACAGATCGGCCAGGAACAGGCTCCGCGGCACGCCGCCGCCGGTGACCTGCAGGATCACCCCGGCGTCGTTGCCCGGCGGGAAGACCTTCTCATCGCGGCGAGGCCAGAGCACGCGCCAGTCCGCCCCACCCAGCCGTCCGGTCATGCCCGCAGCGGCATCCATGATCTGCGCACCTCCGCGCTCGAGTCGATCGAGCTGGTGCTGGTGTGCCGCCGTGTCCACGGGTCCGTGCAGCACGGCGTCCGCTCGGCCCACGAGCGCGTCGGATGCGCCGGCGTGGTCGTGATCGAAATGGGTGAGCACCAGCAGATCGAGTCGCGTGATGCCGAGGTCGTCGAGACAGCGCCGCAGCGGATCCGGATCCGGCCCGGTGTCGATGAGCATGGTGTGCCCGGAGGAACGCACCAGCACCGCATCGCCCTGTCCGATGTCGCACATCGCGATCCCCCAGTCCGCGGGGCGCTGCAGCAGGGAGACCGGTCCGGTGACGATGCCCCAGCCCGCCGCCGTGCCGATCACGACCGCCCCAAGACCCCCCACGATCGCCCGCCACCCAGCGCGCAGCGGGCGATGCGGCGCGATCACCCAGAAGGCGCACGCGCTGAGCGCCGCCACGGCGAGGGCCGAGCCGATGCCGGCCGGGGTCTCGATCGTGGCCAGCGGCAGTGCGGCCGTGGTCACGGCGGTCTGCGCGATCCACGCGGAGGGCAGCCAGGCCGCGGCGGCGAACAGGTCGGCGAGCGCGGGGACAGGCATGGCCAGGCACGCGAGCAGGCCCAGGATCGTCGCTATCGGCGAGGCGGGCTCGGCCAGGAGATTCGCGACCACGGAGACCAGCGACTGCCGTGTCGCGAACAGGGCGATGATCGGCCCGCAGGCGAGCTGCGCCGATAGCGGGACCGCGATCGCCAACGCCACCGGCCTCGGAAGCCGGCGTCCGAGCCCGGCTGCCAGCGGCGGAGCGAGCACGATGAGGCCCGCTGTGGCGGCGGCCGACAGTGCGAAGCCGGGGGCCGCGGCGAGACGCGGATCCGCGAGCAGCAGCACCGTGATCGCGAGCAGCAGCACCGAGAGGCCGGCGCGCGGGCGCCCGAGCAGCAGTGCCGCCATGGCCACCCCGGCCATCGCCGCGGCCCTGATGACGCTCGGCTGTGGTGTCACCAGCACCACGAACCCGGCGAGAGCGAGCACCGCGACCGTGATGCGGAACACTCTGCCACCGCCGCAGAGCGCGACGATCCCGAAGGCAGCCGCGGCCACGAGGGCGAGGTTGCTGCCGGACACGGCCGTCAGATGCGAGAGCCCGCTGGCCTTCATTGCCGTATCGAGGTCGTCACTCACCGCGCGCACGTCTCCCACGGCGAGTCCCGGGAGCAGCTCGGAACCGGGCTCGGGCAGGCGCTGGGTGCGCTCGATGAAGGCCGCCCGCACGTCCCCCGCGAGACGCTCGACCGGGCCGCCGCGCGACAGCTGCTCGGCAGCGCCCTTCGCGAACAGCACGAGGGCGGCACGCTCCCCGGGGTCGGTGCCCTTCGCCTCTGCCGTCAGCCGCAGCACGGTCCCGGGGCCGAGCGTAGCGGCGTGCGCATCGGGAGGGATCCCGATCCGCACCGGCACCCGCAGCGGCCGGGGATCGTCGCCCGGCCCGAGCCGGGACGTGTCCGCATCGGCCCAGAGCCGACCGTCCGCGCCGAGCGAGGGCAGCGACCGCACGCTCACCTCCGCGGTCACCGCATGTCCGGCCAGCGACGCAGCCTGGTCGCGGGCCGGTGCCGTCGCCGCTGCAGCGCCGCCGATCGCGGCCGCGACCGCGAGGCACACGATCGCGAGGGGCGCCGCTCGGGCCACCGCGTCGAGCGTTCTCGGACCACGCGACAGCACGCCAAGCGACGGCGCACCACTCGGCGATGCGAACACGGGCACGGCAGACGACGAACGGCGGGCGACGAGAACGACCACGACGCCCAGCACCGCCAGAGCGATCACGATTCCCGCCACTCCAGGCAGGAACGAGACCGCCAGCGCGATCGCCCAGGCGGTGACGGCGACCGGCACCATGCGCACGTCCCTGAGCCGACGCCGGATCGGCGCAGCAGCGTCCGCCGAGCGGGTCTCCGGAGGAACGACGCCGCTCCGGGCCGCTGCCGGAGTGCCGTGCTCGGGCGGGCTCATACCCGCACCAGGTCGCGGATCCCGGCCAGCATCTTCTCGCCGATGCCGGAGACACCGAGGAGGTCGTCCACGCTCGTGAACCGCCCGTTGGTCGTACGCCATTCGATGATGCGCTGCGCGAGCGCCGGACCCACCCGCGGCAGCTCCTCGAGCGCGGTGGCGTCCGCGGTGTTGAGGTCGATGAGGCCTCCGGGTCCCTGGCCCGCGGCTCCCCCGCCCGTCGGACCGGATCCGCCGGCAGACGCGCCGGGGGCGGTGGCTGCCGCACCGACGGCGGGGACCAGGATCTGCTCCCCGTCGACGACCTGCCGGGCGAGGTTCACCGCGGTCAGATCCGCGGTCGGCGGCGTGCCGCCGGCCGCGGCGAGCCCTTCGGCGACCCTCGCGCCGTCGTCGAGCACGTACAGCCCCGGCTTCGCCACCTCGCCCAGCACGTGCACGTAGACCGAGCCGGCGGAGATCACGGATCCGCTCGCGCTGGGCTCCGGCATCAGGGAGATGCTCTCCGGCGCCGTGGACCGGCTCAGCAGGCCGATGCCGACGGTGACGGAGACGGCGACGAGCGCCACCACCACGGCCGCGCCGAGTCCGAGGCGGAGCCGTCGGGGCGCACGCACGACGACCGTCGGCGCGACGCCCTCAGACTCCACGTGCTCGCTCACACGCCGACGCTAGGCGCACAGGCGGACGCGCAGATCCGGGTCCGCGCAATCCGTGCACAACCCGGGGCGCCCCGACGCTGTGGAGGACAAGGACGACCGCAACGCGGCGACCTCGAGCCGCCCCGACCGATACGCTGATCCCACCGTCCGAACGACCCGGAGCCGCCATGCGCCTGCACGACTTCCTCCCGCCCGACACCGCCGCAGCCCGCGGAGCGCGCGAGATCGTCACGCGGTTCCAGTCCCCCGCGCTGGTCAACCACGTGCTGCGCAGCTGGTTGTGGGCGGAGGCGTTCGCGCTCGTGGAGGGGCACCGCGGCATCGACCACGAGCTGCTCTACACAGGCGCCGTGCTGCACGACATCGGACTCGCTCCTGCGTACGACAATCACGTCCTCGGCTATGAGGAGGCGGGCGGCTTCGTCGGCGAGGCGTTGACGGCGGGCGCCGGATGGTCCGCCGGCCGTCAGCGCCGCGTCAACGAGATCATCGTGCGACACAACTGGCCGTCCGTGGATCCGGCCGACGACGTCGAGGGGTACCTGTTGGAGACCTCGACCGGCCTCGACGTCTCTGGGCGCCGCGACGAGGAGATCCCCCTCGAGTTCCGCCGCGAGGTGCTCGCCGCCTACCCCCGACTCAGCCTCGCCGCGGAGTTCGGCGACTGCGTGCAGCAGCAGTCGGCGCGCAAGCCGCACAGCCACGCGCGCCGCCTCGTCGACGGCGGGCTGCTGGGCAAGCTCGCCGACAACCCGCTCGAGCGGATCTGACCCGCAGTCGGTCAGCGCCCGAGCACCGCGCGCAGGGCCTCCGCGTAGTGCGGCGCGATCTTCGCATGCCCCGCTGGCGTCAGGTGCACCGCGTCCGCCTGGGGCGCTGAGTAGTCACTGACCCAGCCCGCGACCGAGATCGCCGAGACGCCCTGGGTCCGCGCTTCCTCGGTGACCGCCGCATCCATCGCCCGTCGTGCCGCGTGCGCCGCATCGCTGCGACTCATCACGCCGTTCACGACGATCGGAGTGTTCGGGTACGCCTGCCGCAGCAGGCCGATCAGCTGGCCCTCCGCAGCGGTGACCTCTGCCGTGGGGCGCTTCTGCGCGGTGTCGTTGCCGCCCAGGGTGACGATCACCACCCCCGGGTCCCCTTCGGGCAGCAGCACGAGGTTGCGGGCCACGCTCTCCACGACCCCCGCCGCACTGCCCCCGATCGGAGCCAGGTATCCGGATCCCGGATACCCGAACTTCGCGATGTTCGAGAAGCCTGCGCCCCGCGCACCCTGGTCGATCCAGGAGTCGCCCGAGCATTGGGAGTCGCAGATGAGCACGGCCGTGGATCCGTCGACCGGCGTCCCAGGGACGGTGAGAAGACGGCCCGCCCGCAGCACCGTCTGCGCCTTCTCCCAGTCCTGATGCGCGCCGCGGTCATCCGTCCAGGAGTCCTTGATCGGCCAGCCGAAACGGGCCGGATCCGCCGCCCAGATCGCGAAGTCCTCCGCATCGAGACGGAATACCCCGACGCCCTCATGCCACAGCAGCACGCCACCGGCGAAGGCCTGATAGCGACCGCCCGTGACGTCGACCTTCTCTCCCGCCGGCAGGCCGAGCTCGCCCGTGGGGCCGCCCAGCTCCTCGTACCGGTTCTGGATGTCGCCCGCCGTGGTCGCGAGGATCGCCCCGTCGCTGTCCGAGCGGTACAGGGCGCCGCCCTGGAAAGACTGCATGGCGCCGCCGGCGAGCTTCGACGCCTCGGCCGTCGGCAGGCCAAGCGCGCCGCCCGCTCCGCCGCGATCGTGGTAGGCCGCGAGGAACGGCGGCTGCACCGATGCCGCCCCGGTCCCGCCGGACCACCACACCTCGCCGCCGTCGAACTCCTGCACCAGGCGATCGCCGACCGCTCGCTGAGTGCTCTTCGGGTACCCGAGCGGTCCGAACGCCCCCGCGGCACGACGATGGGCCTCGGCGATGTCAGACACAGTCGGCACCGCCTTGCCGTCGCGCACATAGATCGTGCCGTTCACGAACTCCTGCACCACGGTGCCGCGCCGATCCGCGTGCTCGGCGCCCTTCGGGAAGCCGAGTCCGCCGCGTTCCTGCGAGTAGCGCAACCACGACCGCCAGAGCACGCCGCGCACCAGGATCGGATCGCCATCGCCGTCCGCGAAGATCCCCGCACGCTGGAACGCCTGCCACGGCCGGTCGGCGGATCCGCTCTGCTCCGCGATCGGCAGGCCGAGCGACGCCACGCCGCCGAACTCGTCGAAGGCCCCGCCGACCGCGTTCGCACGCACGATGTGCGCGGAGCCGTTCGCGGCCGCGTAGATCGTGCCCGCACGGAAGTCCTGCCGGCACACTCCGCCCGTGCACGTCTCGCGGTTCCATGCAGCGCCGAGCTCAGCGTCGTGCTGGTGCCAGAGCACGCCGATCGCGCTGGTGTCGCTCACCGGTCGCGGCAGCTGCCACGCCAGCAGCAGGCCCGCACCGGCGAGCACCGCGATCAGAGCCACCGTGCCGAGCACGCGCCGCATCACCCTGAGGGCGCGCGCTCCCTTCCCCCCGGAGCGCAATGGATCTCAGCCCTTGACGGCGAAGTTCACGATCTTCGGCGCCCGCACGATGACCCGCACGATCTCCTTGCCGTCCAGGGCGCGCTGCACCTTCTCGTCGGCGCGGGCCAGCGTCTCGAGGTCCGCGTCGCCGATCTTGGCCGGCACCTCGAGCGTCGCACGGACCTTGCCGTTGACCTGCACGGCGCAGGTGGCGGTGTCCTCGACGAGCAGCACCGGGTCGGCCTGACGCCAGGTGACGAGTCCCACGGACGGCTCGTGCCCGAGGATCTCCCACATCTCCTCCGCCGTGTGCGGAGCGACCAGGTCGAGCATGACGGCGACGGTCTCGGCGGCCTCGCGCACGGCGGGGTCGGCGGGACCGGCGCCGGTGTCGATCGTCTTGCGGATCGCGTTCACCAGCTCCATCAGGCGTGCGACCAGCACGTTGAACTTGGTCTGCTCCACGAGCGCCGGCGCATCGGCCAGCAGATGGTGGGTGGCGCGGCGCAGCGCCGCATCGCCGCCGGCGAAGACGACATCGACCGGGCTCGCGACATCGTGCGCCGCACGCAGCGCGCGGGCCAGGAACTTCTGGGCGCCGGTGGTCGAGACGTCCTTCCAGTCCTTGTCGTCCTCCACGGGCCCGGCGAAGGCCAGGGCCACACGCAGCGCGTCGGCGCCGTAGGCGTCGAGCTCCTCCTGGAAGAGCACCAGGTTGCCCTTGCTCTTCGACATCTTCGCGCCGTCCAGGATCACCATGCCCTGGTTGATGAGGCTCGAGAACGGCTCGGTGAAGTCGATCAGGCCCATGTCGAAGAGGACCTTGGTGATGAAGCGTGCGTACAGCAGGTGCAGGATCGCGTGCTCGACGCCGCCGACGTAGGAGTCGATGGGCGCCCAGCGGCGGGCCTCGTCCACGTCGAAGGCCACCGTGTCGCTGTTCGGTGACAGGAACCGCAGGTAGTACCAGGAGCTGTCCACGAACGTGTCCATGGTGTCCGGGTCGCGCAGCGCCGGCTCCCCGGTGCCGGGCACGGTCGTCTGCACCCAGCTGGTCGCGGCTCCAAGTGGGGAGGATCCCTTCGGCGACAGGTCCAGCCCCTCGACGCTGGGCAGGCGCACCGGCAGCTGTTCCTCGGGCACCGGCACGATCTCGCCGTCCTGCGTGTGCAGCATCGGGATCGGAGTGCCCCAGAAGCGCTGACGCGAGATCAGCCAGTCGCGGAGGCGATAGTTCTTCGCGGCACGGCCTCGGCCCGCGGCCTCCAGCTGCTCGATCGCACGGGCGATCGCGTTGCGCTTGGACAGGCCGTTCAGCTCGCCGGAGTTGATCATGCGGCCGTC
Organism: Microbacterium sp. 01T413_2; assembly: GCF_056398985.1. Taxonomy (NCBI): domain Bacteria; kingdom Bacillati; phylum Actinomycetota; class Actinomycetes; order Micrococcales; family Microbacteriaceae; genus Microbacterium; species Microbacterium sp. 01T413_2. The sequence continues at coordinate 21,743 of NZ_JBFTQL010000024.1, read as the reverse complement.
GCCGGTCAGGGCGATGCCGGTCTTCGCCGGGTGCTGGTCGTCCAGCGACTCCAGCGGCTCGAGCGGCACGCCGTCCTCGTCCACCTCGATCACGGGCAGCGCGCCGGTGATCGGGGCGGTCGTGTCGACCACGACCCGCACCGGCAGATCGAAGGCGCGGGCGAAGTCGAGGTCGCGCTGATCGTGCGCGGGCACAGCCATGACCGCGCCGTGTCCGTAGTCGGCCAGCACGTAGTCGGCGGCCCAGATCGGCAGCCGCTCGCCGTTCACGGGGTTGATCGCGAAGCGGTCGAGGAACACGCCGGTCTTCGGCCGGTCGGTCGCCTGCCGGTCGATCTCGCTGGTCTTCTGCACCTGCGCGAGGTACTCGGAGAAGCGCTTCTGCACCTCCGCCGACGACCCGGCGGCCAGCTCCGCGGCCAGGTCGGAGTCCGGCGCGACGACCATGAAGGTGGCGCCGTGCAGGGTGTCAGGACGCGTGGAGAACACGGTGACGACGCCCTCGCGCCCCTCGATCGCGAAGTCGACGTCGGCGCCCACGGAGCGGCCGATCCAGTTGCGCTGCATCTGCAGCACCTTGTGCGGCCAGAAGCCCTCGAGCTGGTTCAGGTCGTCGAGCAGACGATCGGCGTAGTCGGTGATCTTGAAGTACCACTGCGTGAGGTTCTTCTTCACGACCTCCGCACCGCAGCGCTCGCAGCGCCCGTCGACGACCTGCTCGTTCGCGAGCACCGTCTGGTCGTTCGGGCACCAGTTCACCGGGCTCTTCTTGCGGTAGGCCAGGCCCCGCTCGTAGAGCTTCAGGAACAGCCACTGGTTCCAGCGGTAGTACTCCTCGTCGGAGGTGTGCAGCACACGGCTCCAGTCGAACGAGACCCCGTAGGCCTGGAAGCCCGCCTTCTGCTGCGCGATGTTCTGGTACGTCCACTCGCGCGGATCCGCTCCGCGACGGATCGCCGCGTTCTCGGCCGGCAGGCCGAACGAGTCCCAACCGATCGGGTTCAGCACGTTGTGCCCGCGGTGCCGCCAGAAGCGCGCCACGATGTCGGAGTAGAGGTAGTTCTCGGCGTGGCCCATGTGCAGATCGCCCGAGGGATACGGGAACATCGCCAGCACGTACTTGCGCGGGCGCACGTCTTCGGCCCCGCCGGCCTGGAAGGTCTCGTTCTCCGCCCAGTACTTCTGCCATTTGGCCTGAAGCGCGTGTGCCTGCTCCGCGGCCGACAGCGGCTCGCCGTCGTTCGACGGGGATGCGGTGTGGGACGGGTTCTCAGACAACGCGACGACCATTCTCTGTGGCAGGGAAAAGAATGCCCCGAACAGGGCAACCTCCAGGTTATCCCAGCCCGTGAGGGGCGGCGTTCCGCGCCCGGAGCGTGCATCGCGGTGCGGACGTGAAAGACTAGACGCGCTATGCCCTCGCCCTCATCACGACCGGTGCGGATCCACTGGTTCGCCCGCCTGGAGCACCGCTTCCACGCGTGGCGTGAACGGCGCGCCCGCAGACGGGGCCGCACCGCCACGGTGGTGCCGTTCCCGGGCTACGGCGGACCCGGCTGGATCCGGGTAGTCGGCCGCGTACTGATCCTGCCGAAGACGCGTGGGCGGGGCAAGGACGCGAGCGTGCGCGGCTGGCGCAGCTTCGTAGGCATCCCGGTGAGCTTCGCCACTGTCACGATCACCGTGGCGGGACGCACGCACGAGGTCGCGGCCGATCGCGGCGGGGTCATCGACTGCCGGATCGAGGCCGACCTGCCCAGCGGGTGGCAGCAGGTGACGATGTCGGTCGAAGGGCAGGAAGCGACCCCCGCGCGGATCTTCGTCGTCGCAGAGGACGTGCGCTTCGGCGTGGTCTCCGATGTCGACGACACGGTCATGGTGACCGCTCTGCCGCGTCCGCTGATCGCGGCGTGGAACTCCTTCGTGGTCGACGAGCACGCCCGCACCCCGGTCCCCGGCATGGCGGTGCTGCTCGAACGGCTCATGCGGGACAACCCCGGCTCGCCGATGATCTACCTCTCCACGGGCGCCTGGAACGTGGCGCCGACGCTGAACCGCTTCCTCTCCCGGCATCTGTTCCCGGCCGGATCCATGCTGCTCACCGACTGGGGCCCCACCCACGAGCGCTGGTTCCGCAGCGGGCGCGAGCACAAGCTGCAGAACCTCGGGCGACTCGCCGAGGAGTTCCCGCACATGCGCTGGCTGCTGATCGGCGACGACGGGCAGCACGACGAGGCGATCTACGGGCAGTTCCTCGTCGACCACCCCGAGAACGTCGCCGCGGTCGCGATCCGTCGGCTGCTTCCGGCCGAAGGCGTGCTCGCCGGCCGCCGCGCCGCGGCTCGCGCCGACGGTGACGCGGCCGATGCCGAGGCGCGCGACGAGGACCTCGCCCCCTGGGTGAGCGCGGAGGACGGCGCCGGGATCCTCGACGAGCTCATCGACGTCGGCGTCGTGCATTCCGAGTCATGAGCCGCGCCGCCGGGACACCGGCCCTTGCTCCCCCGACTTCGGTTCCCCCGACTTCGGAGAGCGCGATCGCCGCCACGGTCGTGCGCGCCCGTCTCGACCGCGGGACCTGGTCCGCCCGCGCCGATGCCCATGCCGAGCGCGCCGACGCGCTGACGGCGGAGCACCGCGCCCGCCAGGCGCGCCGCGAGAAGCACCCGGTCCATGACTTCCTGTTCACGTATTACGGCTACAAGCCGGGACAGCTGCGCCGGTGGCACCCCGGGGCGGGCGTCGTGCTGGAGGATGCCTCCGAGCGTGCGGAGTGGCGCTGGTACTCCCCTGCACCGGCGGCGGTTCCCGGATCCGCGGTCATGCCCGACGCGGCGGCCTTCGCCGCGGAGAAGCCTGAGCTCGCGCGTCTCGTGCACGCGATGCTCGCGCGTACCGCCGCCCGTGCCGGCCAGTTCGGCTGCTTCGGCCTGCACGAATGGGCAATGGTCTATCGCACGCCGGATCACCGGCATGAGGTGCCGCTGCGTCTGGGCCAGGCCGGCACCGATGCGGTTGTGGAGCAGGGCGAACTGCGCTGCACGCACATCGACGCGTACCGGTTCTTCACGCCGGGGGCGGTGCCGCGCAACCGGCTCGCCCCGACCCGCGAGACACAGCCGCTCCTCGAGCAGCCCGGATGCCTTCATGCGGGCATGGACGTCTACAAGTGGGCCATGAAGCTCGGACCGCTCGTGGAGGGCGAGATCCTGCTGGACGCGTTCGAGCTGGCCCGCGACATCCGGATCCTGGACATGGAGGCCGCCCCGTACGACCTGAGCGACTGGGGCGTCGAGCCGGTGCGGATCGAGACGGCGGAGGGCAAGGCCGAGTACGTGCGCCGGCAGCGCGAGTTCGCCGAGCGCGGCAACACTCTGCGCGCACGGATCCTCGAGGCTTGGCTGGGCTGACGCCTTCCCGCTCAGCTCCTTCACCCGCACCCCCGCAGGAGTGCTCCCTCGGTCTTCTCCCCTGCTCACTTGTCGCGAATTGTCGTTCTCCTCGACGCTGAGCCGCAATCTGCGACCAGTGAGCGAGGTGCACTCGGCCCCGGCGTGCCGTCGCTCAACGCCCCCTGCTGCGATCCGCGATGTCGAGCCGGAGGGCGACCACCCGGGAGGCGGCCTCGCTGAGGCGCTCGGTGGGGAGTGCGCCGCTGCGCACGGCCGCAACCAGCCCGTCTGCGATCTTCTGCGCGGTGTCCGGCCCCGCGCCGTCGAGCGCCAGCACGAGATCGCTCCCGGCCGCGACCGACTGCACGGCGTCGGCCACCTCATCGGCATAGGCGGGCTCACCGGAGTCGACCAGCATGTCGAGGTCGTCGGTGACGATGACACCCCGGAAGCCGAGGTCATCGCGCAGGATCTGATGCCAGCGTGGCGACAAGGATGCGGGCTGTGCATCGACGGCGGTGTACGCGAGATGCCCCATCATGACGATCGGCGCACCGGCCCTGATTCCGGAGAGGAACGGCGGCGCGACCTGTGCCCGCCACGTCGCCAGGTCCATCCCGGTGCTCGGGATCATGTGGTGCGAGTCCCCTTCGGCGGCGCCGTGCCCGGGGAAGTGCTTGAGCGTGGCCGAGACCCAGGGCGCCTGCCCGCGCACGGCGGCGTCGACCCGTTCGGCGGCCGCGGCCGGGTCCGTCCCGAACGAACGGGCGTAGATGAACGACTCCGGCGACTGCGCAACATCCGCGACCACGCCGAAGTTGACGGTGACACCCGATTGCGCCAGCAGCAGCCCGCGCTGCGCGAACGCGGCCCTGGTGGCATCCGCGGGTTGCGCCTTGAGCACGTCCGCGCCCGGCTGGTCGTCCCAGGGCAGCCGCACGACGTCGCCGCCCTCCTCGTCCGTGGCGATCAACGGCCGCAGCCCCGGATCGACGGTGAGCGCCGCGGTCATCGAATGCAGCTCCTCAGGGGTTGCGGGGATGTTGGAGCCCATCAGGATGAACCCGCCGAAGCCGCCGCCCATCATCGCCCGCATCGGAGCCGGATCCGAGCCCGGCACGTTCCCCATCACCACGCAGGCCGCCTGCTGGGCGAGATCCATCCGGCTCAGGATCTCCTGGGCTCGGGATCGATTGTCAGCCGAGGACGACGGTGCGGGAGTCGCGGCCGACGCGGCCGAGGTGGTCGGGGCGGCGGGTCGGTGCGAGGAGCCACCGGGCGCGCACGCCACGCCGGCGAGCAGCGTCGAGAGCAGCAGGAGCACGACACCCCCGCGTCGGCGGGCCGGGTGCGGCTCGTGTGCTCGGGTCGAGGACAACCGCATGCCTCCAGACTAGGCCGCCCCTCTGAGCGCCTTCGTCGTGCGGGCGGCGCAGGTCCTACGATTTCAGGTGATGTCAGACCCGATCTCCCCCGACGTCGCACTCGGCGATCTCGGCGCGCTGCTGCTGGACACCGGCGTGTCCGTGACCGATGTGCGCGGCACGCTCGAACGCGCCCGCGACGCGACCGCACCCGGTACCGACCTGGCATTCGCCGTCCTCCCCGAGCATGTCTTCGTCAGTCGCCCCGGAGTTCCGGGTGCCACGACGATCTCGGCCGGCGGAGGACCCGTGCTGACGTTCCGCCAGACTGCGCACGCCTCACGCCTCGCGCGGCGGCTGGAGGCGGGTCGCGTCACGCTGGACCAGGTGCCGGCGCACATCGCGCACATCCGCGGCCTGGAACGCCGCCACCCGGTGCTGCAGACGACGCTCGGCGGTGGGCTGCTGGCGGCGGGGCTCGCCGTGCTGTTCCGCTGCCCGTGGTGGGCGGTCGTGCTGGCCCTGCTCGTCGGCGGGCTGGTCGCGGCGATCGTGATGGCGACGGAGCGCATCCGGGCGGCGGCGGCCGTGGTGCCCTTCGTCGCCTCGCTCATCTCCACCCTCGTCGTCGGCGTGGTCGCCGATCGGCTCGACTTCGGCGCGGTGCCGCTGTTCGCGGTGTGCGCGCCGGTGGCCCTGCTCGTGCCCGGCGCTCTCATCACGAACGCGCTGCTCGAGCTCACCGCGGCGGACATCGTCACCGGGGCATCCCGCCTGGTGTACGGCCTGATCATGCTCACGTTCATGGCCGCAGGGATCTTCACGGGCGCCGCGGCGACCGGGCTCAGGGTGGACCCGCGCTCCGCCGCCCTCGTCGGCGAGACGTCGCTGGTCACCGGGCACGGAGGCTGGGAGGCCGTCCCACCGCTCGCCTGGAGCTGGGTCGGCGTGGTGGTGCTCGCGATCGGGATCGGGCTGAGCTTCGGATCCGGATTCCGCCTCACGATCGCCACCGTGATCGTGATGATCTGCACCTACGCGGCGCTCATGCTGCTGAGCCCGTTCACGGGAAGCACGATCGCCACGGGGATCACCGCCGGGCTGCTGTTCCTCGCCGCGCGCGTGCTGGAGCGGGTGACGCTGGCGGTTCCCGCGACGGTGTCGTTCCAGCCGGCGTTCCTGCTGCTCGTCCCGGGCACGGTCGGGCTCGTCGCCCTCGCGTCGTTCGACGCCGCGGCGCTCGCCGCCGCGCCGATGATCTTCATCAGCCTGTGCATCGGGACCAAGGTCGGCGCGCTGCTCGCCGATCTGCTGCGGATCACGCGCCCCGTCTCGGCGACCACCATGACGGGTTCGATCCGCATCATCCGCTGATCCCCTCGAGGCTCACTGGTCGCTTTCTTGAGGCTCACTGGTCGCAAAGCGCGGTTCTGCCGGGTTCTATGCCGCAATTCGCGACCACCGAGCGGATCCGAGATACGAGATCCCGTTCCCAGATCCGCGACGCATCAGGGAACCGGGACCTGCTCCGCTCGCGCTCGCGCGAGATACCGCTGCACGCCTCGTGCCGCGGTCCGGCCCGCGCGGTTCGCGCCGATGGTGCTGGCGGAGGGTCCATAACCCACGAGCTGGATCCGCGGGTCCTTCACCGCTGTCGTGCCCCGCCCGTTGCGATCGAGCTGAATACCGCCGCGCTCGCTGCGCAGATGCAGCGGGGCGAGGTGGCCGATCGCGGGCCGGAAGCCGGTGGCCCACAGGATCACGTCCACAGGTTCGAACGAACCGTCCGCCCAGCGCACGCCGTCCGGCTCGACGCGCTCGAACATGGGCCGGCGCGCGTCGTAGACGCCGAGCCGCGCCGCCGCCTGCTCCTGCGGTCGCAGCATGAGGCCGGTCACGCTGACCACGCTCTGCGGAGCCAGCCCCTGCGCGACACGCTGCTCGACGAGCGCCACCGCGGCAGCTCCCGCCTCGGGAGTGAAGTCGTCGGTGCGCCACACCGGAGGGCGACGTGTGGCCCACAGCACGTCGGTGATCGGGGCGAGGGCCCCCAGGAACTGCACGGCCGAGGCTCCGCCTCCGACCACGAGTACCCGCTTTCCGCGGAAATGCTCCGGCCCCGGGTAGTCGACGGTGTGCAACTGCTCGCCGAGGAACGTCTCCATGCCCGGGTAGTGCGGCAGGAACGGCTGCGTCCAGGTGCCTGTGGCGTTGACGAGGGTGCGCGAGCGCCAGGCGCGGTCGCCGGCGTGCACCACGAGGATCCCATCCTCGTCCGTCACGCGCTCGACGTGCACCGGCCGGATCACCGGCAGATCATGGGCGCGCTCGTACGCGGCGAAGTACGAAGGTACCGCGAGGTTCGCCTGCTCGCTCGTGCGCCGAGGCGGAACGGATCCGGGAAGCTCGGCCACGCCGTGCACGTCCTGCATCGTGAGAGCGTCCCAGCGGTGCTGCCAGGCCCCGCCCGCCGCCTCGTCCGCGTCCAGGACCACGTGCTCGATGCCGAGCCGACGCAGGTGGTAGGAGCTCGACAGGCCGGCCTGACCGGCGCCGATCACGATGCTGTCGAGGATGTCCACGGCGTGTGCAACGTCCTGAGCGCTTCCGCTGTTCCCTGCGCCGATCCTCCGACTTCACCGGGATCCTCGCCGGGACGCGTCACTTTCCGCGCGCGGCGGACTCTCTTGGTCGATGGCCCGTTCGGGCCCGAAGGTGGGCTCCCGCGGGCCGACCACGAGGGAGGATGAAATGCGCAACCCCGAGATGCCGGCTGACGGATCCGAGCCGGAACCGGATGGATCGGTCGAACCGGGTGGATCGGTCGAACCGGTCGAGCGGACGATCGACCAGAGGCCGGTGCGACTCGGCGCTGCGTGGGATCTGGCCGTCATCATGGCGGCCGCGGCTGCCGACGACATGGCCGAGGCTGCGGCAGCGAGTCCGATGCCGTCCTGCACGAGGAGCGGCCCTCGCGCCGCCGAGCATCCCCACACGATGGCTCGCAGGGCGATCGGCTCGGTCCGCGCCTAGGGAAGCACCACGCTCAGTCCGAGCGAGAGCCCGCTCCAGGCGTCCGCCGATGCCGACGCCGAGAACTCGCCATCACCCGCGCCGATCGGCAGCACGACGATGCCCACCCCGACCGCAGCGGTCGTCGCAGTGGGGGCAGTCGCGTCGGACGTCGTGGCCACGTCCGTCGTCGCAGTCGCGTCGAACACGGCGGACACGTCGGCTGCGGCGGCCGGCTCGGCCGTCGCAGTCACGGCGGGTTCGTCCGCTCCGGACGAGAACTCCACGGCGCAAGCGGCCGCGACCGTCATCGGCGCCACCTCGGCGGACATCGTCCCGGCGACCCGCACCCCCGCGCCCGGCAGCTCCGTGATCGGCAGCTCCGCGATCGGCGGGCTCGGCGCCACAACTGCAGGCGGCGTCACCGGTACGGGGATCGGAGACGGCGCGGGGGCCGGACCCGGGCCGGGATCCTGCGGGACGTCGACGGAAGCCGGGGGCGTGTCGACGGCGGGGACGGCGCGCATCGCCTGCGCAGGCGCGGGTGGTGCGGGCGAGGCCGTGAGCGCGGGCTCGGGACTGCTCTGGGCGTCGACCGGCGGTGCGACCGGTGGCGCCGCAGTGATGAGCGCCGTCAGCACGAGGCTCCCGACGGTGGCCGCGCTGACGCCCCCGCCGACGATCCATGCGAGCAGGCCCGCCCCGGCGGCCGTCGTGGTGGCGGCCGAGGCGGCCGTCCCGCCGCTGAGCGACGCAGTGATCGGCAGTCCAGCGCCGGCTGCACCCACCAGGACTGCGGCCAGCGCCCCGCCCTGCGCTCGCGCGACGGACGAGCGCATGCCGACGAGCAGGTCTTCGCAGAGGACGCAGGTGATCAGGTGCGCGGCGACCTCCGCGGCGAGGGCCGCGTTCCGGGGCTGCGCCACATGCCGCGGGAGCAGCCGGGCGACGTGCGCGTCGTCGCCGCGCAGCGACACCGGAACCTGCTGCAGCAGCCATTGGTGCTTCATCCCCGCGCGGGCGCGACGCTGCAGCGCAGACACCGCGTTCGGTTTGATCCCCAGCGCGCGGGCGATCTCGGGGCGGCGCGCCCGGTCGACCTCGGAGAGCCAGAGCACGCGCTGCCAGCGATCAGGAAGGGCGCCGAACGCGGCGAGCACTTCCGCGGAGTCGGACTCGCGCTCGACGTGGCGGAGACCATCCCGCGGGTCCGCCTCGTCGAGGTCCTCCGCGTCGAGCACGCGAGCGGCGTCTCTGCGCCACCGGATGGACGTGTTGCGGATCACCGACCGCAGGTACAGCCGGAACGCGAATTCCGGACCCTTCTGACTGGTTCGCACCTGCTGGTAGATCGCGAGGAAGGACTCCGACACGAGGTCCTCCGCCCGGGACGGATACAGGTGCCCGGCGTAGCGCAGAGCCGCGTCGAAATGCCGCTGCCACAGCACCTCGTAAGCGCCGCCGTCGCCGTCCCGCACCGCACGAAGCAGCTCCGCATCGCTGCGAACCTCGTGCATGGGTTCCTCCCGAAGACGTGCGGACCGACTTCAGTCTGTCATCCCGTCGCCGGATCCTCGTCTTGGTGCTCGTGCGCGTGGCGCGCTCAGGCTCGCTCTGTTGACGTGCCGGCTGTCCGGCGGGACCAGCGGGCCGACTCTAGCCGAGGGACAGCAATTCGCGTCCGGCTCGCTCACCGGCGGCCTCGGCATCGGGCGCATCGCAGGCGAAGGTGCGGCGGTAGGCCGTCGGCGCGATCCCGACCTCACGCGTGAAGTGATGCCGGAACAGCGTCGCGCTGCCGAACCCGCAGCTCGCAGCGATCTCCTCGATCGACGCATCGCTCGTCTCGAGGACCAGCCGGGCGTGCAGCACGCGCTGAGAGATCAGCCACTGCATGGGCGTGACGCCGGTCTCTGCCACGAACCTCCGCGCGAACGTGCGGGTGGACATGTGGGCGCGCTGTGCGAGCGACGCCACAGAGTGCTGCTCGGCGAGCCGGGCGTTCATGAAGGCGAGGACGTCGACCAGTGCATCGCACTCCGCTTCCGGCACCGGCCGGCTGATGTACTGCCGCTGCCCGCCGTCGCGCTGCGGCGGCACGACCATGTTGCGGGCGATCACGTTCGCGATCCCGCTGCCGAGCTCGCGTCGCACCAGGTGCAGGCTCGCGTCGATGCCCGCCGCAGTGCCCGCGCTCGTGATCAGATCGCCGTCATCCACGAAGAGCACATCGGGATCGATGCGGGCACTGGGATAGCGGCGCTGCAGCTCCTCCGCATATCGCCAGTGCGTCGTGCACGGCCGCCCGTCGAGCAGCCCCGCGGCACCCAGCAGGAAAGCCCCGGAGCACGCGCTCAGCAGGATGGCGCCGCGTGCCGACGCCCGGCGGAGCGCGTCGAGCAGTTCGACCGGATACTCCTCCTCCGGGCGCACCCGGACCGCGGGCACCGCGATCACGTCCGCGTGCTCCATCGCCTCGAGTCCGTGTTCCGGGATGACCTGGGCGCCGACCTGCGTACTCACGGGCCGCCCGGCCTCGAGCCCGCACACGCGGAAGTCGAAGGCCGGCACGTCCGAATAGACGCTGCGGTCGAGCCCGAACACCTCGGTGAGGAGGCCGAACTCGAACACGGCGAGGCCGTCGATCACGGGGAGAGTGACGCTGTGCAGCATGGGGCGATTGTACTGGCTGGATCTTTATGGCGAAAGTCTTTCCGCCATCTGGTGGCAGGATTCGGGCGGTCATAGCTTTAGAGCCATGACCGAGACCAGCGCAACCCCCACTACTCTCCGGATCCCGCTGCCCCTCACGGACGGCTCGACGCGCTCCGCGATGGGACCCCCCGCACCGTCGTCGCGCCGTGGTGTGCGCCTCACCCTGCCGGACTGGCTGCCCCGCACGGTTCTTCGCCGCGGCGCAACCCCGACCCGCGAGGACGAGCGCGCCCTGCACGACCTGCGTGCCGCGCAGGACCGCAGCGATTGGTGACGCCGCTGCGGTCCTGGGCCGACACCGTCTGCCCGGAGCGCGAATCGCTCAGCGAGTCTCCGGCATCGCGACCTTGAGCTTCGCCCAGGAGCGGCCCTGGGTGTCCTTCAGGATGTCGTATTCGACGTCGACATGCGGCTCGATCGCGCTGTACTTGTCGTTCGGTGCCCCGATGACCAGCTGGAACCCGAGCCCACGCCACGCGCCGATCGCGCGCTTGGTGAAGTGCGCGTCCGCCTTGATGAGGGCCTCGTCCATGAACACCGGGGCGTACCGCGGGCGTTCAGCCCCGGCATCCCCGAGCTGATACCGCAAAGCCGCGCCGACGATGAACGCGATGAGCTCCTGCGACTCGCCACCGGACTTCTCGCCGATGTGGTCGTAGAGTGCGACATGCGCCTTGGTGTCGGCGGTGACCCGCTCGGCGCTCACCCGCACGTGATTGCGCACGTCGATGAGATCGGCGAAATCCGGCGCCGAGCGCCGCAGGTGCCCGATGAGCCGAGACATCCGGCGATAGGCGTGTTCTCGCTCCTGATCGGTCGAGGCTGCTTCGATGAGCCCGCGCACTTCGCGCAGATCACGACGGAAGCGCTTTCGCGCTTCGGACTGACTCTCGCGGGTGGTGATCTGCAGGCAGTGGTGATCGTCGTAGAACGGCAGGTCCTGCATGATCCGGTTGATCGGCTCGATCCGCTCGCGGATCTCCCGCAGCGCCCGTCCGAGCGTGGAGTCGAGGTTCGTCAGGTCGTTGCCGGACAGGTGCACCAGGCTGTCCCGCCACTCGCTCTCGAGCTGATGCAGACCGCTTGTCTCGAGGGCGGTGAGGATGCTCTCGAAGTCGTCGACATACAGATCCGGATCCGCGAGCAGGTTCGGGTTCTCCCAGCGCTCCAGGAAGCCGGTCATCAGTCGGCGCATGGCCTCGCGCTGCTCGTGATGGGCCTCGAACGCCGCCGTGCGGTCCTCGGTCAGCCGCGCGCCGGCGGTCTGCAGGGCGCCGTCGAAACGCTCCAGCAGCACCGACGGGGCCGCCTTGGCCGATGCGGGCGTGGCGAAACGGGCATCGAGATACTGCGCCTGCTCGGCGTCGACCGCACGACCGGATCCGGCCGCCGCCTCGATGAGGGTCTGCCCGGCATCCACATCGTCGGTGATCTCCCCCCAGCGCTGCTCGACGTGCTGACGTTCCGCGACGGCTGCGCCGATCTCCTCCCGCAGCTGCCCGGCAAGCCGCTTGGCCTTCTCGATCTGCGCACCGATCCCGGCGATATCCGGGTTCTTCTCGGCAGCCTCGGCCTCCACGCCGCGCCAGCGCTCCTGCTCGGCGACCAGTGCGTCGACATCGACCCGATCCCAGATGACGTCCACGACGCGCGCGAAGGCAGCGCGCTCAGCATCGAACCCGTCCAGTGCCGCCTCGGCCGCGGCGACCGCCTCCTCGGCGCGATCGAGGGCCGGCCGCAGCTCGCTCACCGCGTGTTCCAGTTCGCGCAGCCGCGTGCGGTTGGAGAATCCGAGCACGTTCGTGCGGCCATGGCCGCCATGCGCACCCTGATCGCCGCGGGAGATCTGGCCGGCGATGGTGAGCGCCTGCTCATGCTGTACGAGATCTGCCGCGGTGGGCACGCACACGAAGCCGAACCGCTCGGCGAGCCGCACCTGCAGCCAGCCCGTGAACGGGGTGTCGGCGTAATCGAGCCGGCCCGGCAGCCGGTCGTCCGCTCCCCCGCCGCTCGCGCGGAGGCCTGTATGCACGCCGTGGTAGGTGAGCCGGCGCGGTGTGCGCACACCGTCGATCGCGGTGCGGAACCGGTCGAGGTCGGCGACGTCGAGGAGCACCGTGGTCGCGAAGCCTCCGAGGGCGAGGTTGAACGCCTCCCGCCACGGCTCGTACTCCGTGCGGACCTCGATCAGCTCCCCCACGAACGGCAGCTGGTGCGGCTCGAGCCCGGCAGCCGCGGCGAGCAACTCGCGCGAGCGGTACAGGTCACCGGGGATGTTTCCCGAGAACCCCGAGGCCTCGTCCAGCGCGCGCTCGCGCTGGACGAACTCGGCTTTCAGCGCGTCCCGCGCGCGCCGTGCATCGGCCCAGGCGTCGCGAGCCCGGCCCTTCGCGCCCACGTCGGAGAGCACCGTACGGGCGCGCGCCACGAGCTTCTCGAACTGCGTCCGGCCGTGCACCTCGGCGCCGAGTGCGCGTGCGTCCTCGTCGAACCTGGCACGGAGCGTCCGCGCCTCGTCGAGGCGACGTTCCACGCCGCGGAGCTCGCGCTGGGCGGTCTCGAGCCTGTCACCGCCCCGTTCGCGCAGCAGGTCGCGCAGTCCGTCGTGCTCGGCCTCCGCCGCCTCCGCCTGCACGCGCTTCTCGCGCACGAGCACCTCGAGAGTGCGCGTGCGATCGCGCAGCTCGTCCTCGACATCGCGGAGCAAGTCCATGCGCCGCTCGGCACGCCACAGGGACGCGATCGAGTCCGGATCCTCGAACACGCCGACCTCGTCGATGAGCGCCATCCGCACGGCTGCCGCATCGATGCGGTGACGCAGGTCGCGGATCGGCTCGAGAGCGGCAACCTGCTGCCGTGCGACGAGCATCCGCTGCTTCGTGCTCTCCAGCTCGTCGAAGTGCTGCGTCACGGCGTCCGCGGTGCGCATGGTCTCGGGCTCTTCGAGCACCAGTCGCTTGTACAGGTCGTCGACCGTGGTGATCTGCTGTCCCGCCTGAATACGCGCGAGCAGGCTCATCGCATTCGATCCGGACCCTGCAGCGCCGATGCCCAGCACCGAGTGCAGCCGCGCCGAGAACTCGCGGTCCGTGCCCACCGGCTCCAGGCCTGCGGCGCGCACGGAGGCATCGGTGAGGCGCTGCGCAGCGGCCCGCTCGAGCACGGCCAGGTCGAACGCGGCGTTCGTGGTGGCGCGCACGCGCACCGTGTCCTCGAGCACGCGTGCGCCGGCCGGGATGTACCAGGCGCGCACCGCGGTGAAGCGCGAGCCGTCGTGGTCGAGCCACGTCATCGCGATCGCGGTCCAGGTGTCCTCCCCGTCGCCGCGGAGCACCTGCACCTTCGTACCCTCCTCGGTGCGCGTCTCGTCGAGCTTGCCGCGACCATAGGAGAGCACGTTGCGCTGCTCGTCGCCGCGCGGGCGCCCGGTGACACCGCCGTTCGACGCGCCGTTGAACGGAGTGGTGTGCGGCATCATCAGTGCGATGTACGCGTCCATGAGCGTCGACTTGCCGGATCCGGATCCGCCGCAGAGCAGCGTGGCCGCGGGCGAGAACCGCACGCGGTGGGGTCCGCCGTCGTAGCCGCCCCAGTTCACGAGCTGCAGATCCTCCGCGACCCACTGCTGTCCGCGGGAGGCGGTGGGGATCAGTCCGAAGAGCGTGTCGATCATCGTCATGAGAGGGCGTCCTCCAGTGCTTCCTCGGCGTCCGCGACGACGTCGAACGCGACGCTCTCGGCGCCGGACACACGCGCCGCGGCGGTCTCGCGCAGCCAGTCGCGCAGCTCGGTGAGCTTCTCCGCGCTCAGTACGACCTCCACGAGAGGTCCGATCCGAAAGCGGCCGGTGGTCTCCTCGCTGATGATCCCGTCGTTCGAGAGTTTGCGCATCGCGTCGCGCACGGCTTTCTGACGGCGCGAGATGTCGCCGTCCGCGTCCGTGAAGTAGCTGAGTACCGTCGCCTCCACGTCCTCGATGTCGATGCGGGGCGCCGCCTCGCCCGATGCGTTCTCGCGCTCGTAGACGGTGCGCAGGTGCACGAGCACGAGGGTCTCGGAGCGCGTGTAGGGCGTGTCCCGCAGCAGGATCGGGATGTCGAGCTCGTCGATGCGGACCTGCTGCTTGTAGGCGAGTCCGCGTGCGTGGTCCACGACCAGCCGGATGTAGACGTCGTTGAGACGCGATTCGATCACGCTCTGGTGGTCCAGAAGAGTGCGCCACTCGGTGCGGTTGCGGTCCGCGAGCAGGAAGCGCCGATGCAGGATCAGCGCGAGAGTGCGCCGCACCTCGGGATCGAGTACTCCGCGGTCGCCCGGGAACAGCTCGGCGAGGTCTTCCTCCATCGCGACGGGCTCGATGAACCCGGAGGCTCCGGTCCGGTCATCGGTCATGATTGCTCTTCCTTCCTCGCCTGCACGGTCACGGATCCGAACGCGAACCGCCGTGCCGTGCCGTCGGGGCGCACGGCTTCCACGATCGAGACGCCTTCCCCGTCGGAGAGTCCGTTGCGGTGGGCGATCTCGAGCAGGCCGAGCAGGTCGACCGGGCGGCGGGCACCCTCGCCGATCGCCTGGAACGCCTCCCCCAGATCGAACGCGTCGCCGAGCCCGGCGACGTACTCCTCGAGCTCCGCATAGTGCGGGCCGCCCCAGGCGCGGGTGTCGGCATCGACGAACTCGACTTCCTGGCCCTGCGTCGCCAGGGCCGCCGGCGCTCCTGGCGGGCGGATGTCGCCGAGCGACTGGCGCAGGTGACCGATGCTCGTCACGGGCAGGCGACGCAGCGGATCCACGGGCGTCTCAGGGGTGCGGGTCTGCGTCCACGCCTGCAGGCCGGCGATCACATCGCGCAGCAGTTCGTCGACCTGGCGGTCCCGGGCGGGATCATGCGTGCGCACCTGGCCGGCGATGACGTGTGAGGCACGGCGCTGGGCTGTCAGGACCTCCTGCACGCCGAGTTCCATGCGCCGCCCGATCATGTCGAGTTCTGTTCGCTGGGTGACATCCAGCAGCTGGGCGAACGGGCGCGCGAGCAGCCCGTGCAGCTGATCGGCCAGCGCGTCGATCCGCTCAGGATCGCCGATGAGGCGCAGCGCTCCGGCGAACGCCTGTCCCTCGCGCGTGGACTGCATGACCTGCTGACCACGCAGCAGGTATTCCCGCAGCACCTCGCCGGTCGGACGCTCGTCGCGGCGCAGATCGCGGATGACATCGCGCTGCATGGCCTTGATCGACTCCGCGACGCGGGTGAAGTCCGCGGGCAGACCCCGGGAGAGGTGCAGCACGTTCTCGGCCTCTTCGAGCAGCTCATCGTCGGGGACGGGATCCGCCGAACCGTCCTCGAGCGCCACGATCCGGGCGTCGAGCTCCGCTCGCTCGGCACGCAGCCGCGCGAGGCGTCGCGCCGGGTCGCCGTCCGCGTCTCCGGCGAGACGCTCCACGGCCTCGAGCAGGGTCCGCACGCGGGAGTTAGAGACGCGCGAGCCGCCGCCCGTGAGATCGGCGATCTCGAGTGCGCGCACGGCATGCGCGGTCAGCCGATAGACCTCGTTGTCACCGTCGATCTGCTGACCGAGCCAACCGACCTTGACCCAGTACCGGCAGACTTCTCGCCCCGACGTGGCGGGCAGCCGCCGGTCGTCGCCCTCGTAGCCCGCTGCACGCAGTTGGTCCAGAATCTCGCCGACCTCGACATGCGCGTCGGCGACGGCCACGGTCGGACGATCGGCGGAGAACATCTGGCTCAGCACCGCGACCACGAAGGGCGCATACCGGCCGTGCAGCAGATCGAGCGTCGGCGTCTTGAACGCCGCGAGCGCGCGCAGATAGGCGCCCTCTGCTCTGGATCCCGTCACGATCGCACCCCAACGACAGTCGCCGACACGTACCGCGCCCCCTCGCTCCCGCTGATCCGACAGACGACGAAAGCCCCCGGCGAACCGAGGGCTTTCAATGGTGGACCTGAGGGGACTCGAACCCCTGACCCCCTGCATGCCATGCAGGTGCGCTACCAGCTGCGCCACAGGCCCAGACGCTGTTCGCGGCTTCCCGCGACAACTCATTCAGCCTACAACATGGCTGTCTCACCGCGCCAATCGAGAGGGCCGCTACGAGCCGCCGGGCGTGTCATGCCCACGGTCACGCAGAGGGCAGCGTGCTGAAGGCGTCCCGGATCGCCAGCACCAGCTGGCGGACCGCGGTGGACGGGCCGCGCGTCGATCCCTCCGCCGATGTCGCCACAAGGACCGAACGCACGAAGGACGGATCCTCGATCGGACGCAGCACGATCCCCGGATGCGAACCGCCGACGGCGAGACTGGGCAGCAGCCCTACGGCGAGTCGGGCCGCGATCATCCCGAGCATGACCTGGAAATCGTCCGTGCGGATCGCGACGTCGAGCGTGTGCCCCCGGGCGGCGAACGCGTCGATCACGATCGTGTCCATCGGGTCGTTCCCCGCTGCGGCGAAGAGCCACCGCTCCTGCCAGAGAGTGAGCAGCGTCGGCACGTCGATCGGCCTCGGGGTCGCGAGCGGATGGCCGGCGGGCAAGGCCAGCAGCAGCGGGTCGCGATGCACCTCCCGAGTCGCGACATGCGTCCGGAACGGCAGCTCGTATCCGGGCACGGTATAGACGAGCGCGGCGTCCAGTCCTCCGCGGTTGATCCGGTCCACGAGCGTCGGCACCTCCTCGAGCATCGCGTCGACCTCGATGCCGAGATCGTCGACCCGGGGCACGACCGACGGCAGGATCTTCGCTCCCGCCGTGGGAAAGGTCCCGAAGCGCAGACGCACCCGCCCCATGGACGTCAGCTCTCTGGCGTCCCGGATCGCTCGCTCGCCCAAGGTGAGGATCTCCTGCGCCCGTTCGAGCAGCAGCGTGCCCACCGGGGTCAGCCTGCTGCCGCGCGACGAGCGGATCAGCACGGGCGAGCCGACGAGGCGCTCGAGGTTCTTGAGGTGATAGTCGACCGTCGGCTGCCCCCAGGCGAGCCGTCGCGCGGCGGCGGTCACCGACCCCTCGGCGTGCACGGCGCGGAGTGCTTCCAGCTGTCGCAGATCGAGCATCGAAACCAACCTCCTATGTCGGATCAGGCCTCTCTTGCGGCTGAGTCACATACAGGATATGTGGCCCAGGAGAATTTCCGGGATTCCGTGCGAGCCGGAAATTCCGCACCATGGACCAATGCCGTCCTCCGCCTCGCTCACCGTCGACCCGTCCACGTCTGCGATGTCGGCGTCGTCGATCGCGGATTCCCGCCACCGCGAGACTCCGTACGCCGACGCGCTCGAGCGCCACGCGAGCCGATCGCCGATCCAGCTGATGGTCCCCGGCCACAGCGGCAACAGCACCGGCATCAGCGCCCGCCTGGCGGAGTACTTCGGCGAGCGCGTGCTGCAGCTCGACGTGCCGATGCTCCTCGACGACATCGACCTCGGCGAGAACTCCCCGCTCTCGCAGGCCCTCGACCTCGCCGCCGATGCCTGGAGCGCGCGGCGCACCTGGTTCCTCGCCGGTGGCGCTTCGCAGGCCAACCGGATCGCGGCGCTCGCGGTGCGCGGCCTCGGCGCGAACATCCTCTCCCAGCGCAGCGCGCACTCGAGCTTCAGCGACGGGGTGCTCACCGCCGGACTCACGCCCTCGTTCGTGCTCCCCTCGGTCGATGCCCGCTACGGGATCGCGCACGGCGTCTCCCCCGCCGCCCTCGACGACGCCCTGACCGCCGCGGCCGACCGCGGTCAGCCGGCGAACGCCGTCTACGTCGTCTCGCCCAGTTATTTCGGCTCCGTGGCCGACATCGCCGGTCTCGCCGAGGTCGCGCACGCGCACGGCGCCCCGCTGATCGTGGACGGAGCCTGGGGGCCGCATTTCGGCTTCCACCCCGAGCTCCCGGAGTCGCCGACCCGCCTCGGCGCCGACCTCGTCGTCTCGAGCACGCACAAGCTCGCCGGATCCCTGACCCAGTCGGCCATGTTGCACCTCGGCGAAGGCCCCTTCGCCGACCGCCTCGAGCCGCTCATCGAGCGCGCCGTCTCCACCACGTCATCGACCTCCTCCTCGGCGCTGCTCACGGCTTCCCTCGACATCGCCCGGCACGCGCTCATGACCGAGACGGAGACGATCGGCCAGTCGATCGCCGGTGCGAACGCGTTCCGCGCCGCGCTGCGCGAAGATCCGCGCTTCTCCGTCGTCAGCGACGGCTTCGACGCGTTCGACGACATCGTCGCGACCGACCCGCTCCGCGTGCCGATCGACGTGTCCGCCACAGGCGTGAGCGGCCACTGGCTCCGCCAGCACCTGCTGGAGGTCGAGGGCATCTACTTCGAGATCTCGACGGCTACCGCGCTCGTGGCCCTCATCGGCGCCGGCAAGACCCCCGATCTCGAGCACGTGCTCCGCGTGCTCTCCGCGGCGGTCGATTCGGACGAGGCGCACGCAGAGCGCGCCCAGGCGGATACCGCCGGCTTCCCGGCGCTGCCACCCTCCGGTGCGCTGCGCATGCTCCCCCGCGACGCATACTTCGCGGGCACCGAACTCGTCCCCGCCGCGGAGGCGGTCGGCCGCATTTCTGCCGACACCCTCGCCGCCTATCCTCCGGGGATCCCGAACGTCATCCCGGGCGAGGAGATCACGGCGCAGATCGTGGCCTTCCTTCAGGCCGTGGCCGCGTCTCCCAGCGGATACGTCCGCGGTGCGGTCGATCCCGACGTGGCCTTGTTCCGGGTGACGAGAGCAGACTGACCCCCGATCCTGCCGAACCCGGATCGCGCAGGCTCACACATCCAATCAAAGGAGACTGGAATGACCACCATCGCCCAGCAACTGCTGCGCCGGAAGCCGACCACGCCGGTCGGCGCCGGCGAAGTCCACCTGAAACGCAGCATCGGGCTGTTCTCGCTGACCATGATCGGCGTCGGCGGCACCCTCGGCACGGGGATCTTCTTCATCCTGTCGCAGGCCGTGCCCGTCGCCGGTCCGGCGGTGATCTGGTCATTCGTGATCGGAGGCGTGGTGGCAGGTCTCACGGCGCTCTGCTACGCCGAGATGGCCGGCGCCGTGCCGGTGTCCGGATCCACCTACTCCTACGCCTACGCGACTCTCGGCGAGGGCACGGCGATGGCGGTCGGCGCATGTCTGCTGCTGGAATACGGCGTCTCGACCGCGGCGGTCGCGGTCGGCTGGTCCCAGTACGTCAACCAGCTCCTGCAGAATCTGTTCGGCTGGCAGATCCCGGTGCAGCTGTCGCAGGCTCCCGAGCAGGGCGGCATCGTCAACGTCCCCGCCGTCATCGTGATCGTGCTGTGCGGCCTGCTGCTGATGCGCGGCGCCCGTGAGTCGACTCTCGTCAACAGCATCATGGTGGTCGTCAAGATCGCGGTCGTGCTGTTCTTCTGCGCGATCGCCTTCACCGGCTGGAACGCCGACCATTTCCACAACTTCGCGCCGGCGGGCTTCGCCGGCATCGTCGGCGGCGCCGGCATCATCTTCTTCTCCTTCGTCGGTCTGGACGCCGTCTCGACCGCCGGTGACGAGGCGAAGAACCCGAAGCGCAACCTGCCGCTCGCGATCATGTTCGCCCTCGGCATCATCATCACGCTGTACGTGCTCACCTGCCTCGCCGCCCTCGGCGCCCAGGCCCCGGCGAAGTTCGAGAACCAGGACGCAGGCCTGTCCGCGATCCTGCAGAACATCATCGGATCTACCTGGCCCGGCACGGTCGTGGCGATCGGCGCGATCATCTCGATCTTCTCGGTCACCCTGGTCTGCCTCTACGGCCAGACGAGGATCCTGTTCGCGATGTCGCGCGACGGCATGATCCCCCCGGTCTTCGCGAAGGTCGACCCGCGCACCCTCTCCCCCGTGAACAACACGATCATCGTCGTGATAGCGACGAGCATCCTCGCGGCCGTCGTCCCGATCAACTTCCTCGCCGAGATGACCAGCATCGGCACGCTCGTCGCCTTCCTCGTGGTGTCGATCGGCGTGATCATCCTGCGCGTGCGCGAACCCGAGCTCGAGCGGGGCTTCCGCCTGCCGCTCGGCTGGACGATCCCGATCCTGTCGATCATCGGCTGCATCGCGATCATCACCCAGCTGCGCGTGATCACGATCGTGGTCTTCGTGATCTGGGCGGCAGTGTTCCTGGTCTTCTACTGGTTCTACGGGCGCACGCACTCGGCGCTCAGGGTGGGCCATCCGGTCGTCGCCGCCCCGGACGTCCCGTACACCACCGCCGTCGCCCAGCCGAGCACGGACGCCGTGCGCCAGGCCGCCGCCGAACGCCGGACGGACGGCGACCGATGAGCCTGCTCGTCGGCCTGAGCCCCGCGAGCCGCTCGGCGTCGGTGCTGCACCTCGCCGCGATGCTGGCGCGGTCGGCGGACACCGGCCTGATCGTCACCACGGTGATCCCGGAGACCTGGCCGCGCTCCGTGGGACACGACGATGCGGAATGGCACGCGTTCACCCGCGACGCCGCGAACGCCGTGCTCGACCACGCCGCCGCGGTGCTCGGCGGATCGGTGCCTGCGCAGTTCGTCGTGCACGAGGCATCGTCCGCCCGGCGCGGCTTGCTCGAGCTCGCCGAGCTCCGCGACGCGGGCATGATCGTGATCGGATCCTCGTCCGCCGCTCCGCTGGGACGGATCGCCCTGGGATCCGAGAGCGACGCGCTGCTGCACGCCTCCGCGGTACCGGTGGCGATCGCGCCGCGCGGCTTCCGCACCAAGGGGGACGCCAGGGTCGGTCGCGTCACCGCGGCCTACCGCGGCACGGACTCGTCGGCGGATCTCGTCTTCGGCGCGGCGACCGTGGCCAGGTCGGTCGGTGCGGCCCTGCGGATCGCGTCGTTCGCCGTCGTGCCGAACGTCTCCGGCACGGCCGGGGCGGGGTTCGACGCTGAGCGGAGCATCGCCGAGCAGTGGGCCGACGACATCCACGCCCACACCGCACAGCTGCTCTCGGAGGTCTCCGCCCTTCCGGACGCGCCGGAACTCGCCGGCACCGTGATCGGCCTGGGCGACACGTGGGAGTCCGCCGTGGATGACGTGGAGTGGGACGCCGACGAGGTGCTGGTCGTAGGATCGAGCAGTCTCGGGCCGATCGCCCGGGTCTTCCTCGGATCCAACGCGACCAAGGTCGTGCGGCACTCCCCCGTGCCTGTCGTGGTCGTCCCGCGACGCGCCCTGGATCCCGCCTGACGCCGCCACCCCGAACCGCACCGCACCGCACCGCACCGCACCGCACCGCACCGCACCGCAC
>NZ_JBFTQL010000023.1:0-101999 GCF_056398985.1 Microbacterium sp. 01T413_2 | reverse complement strand
CGTCGGCAGAGTCCGCCGAGGTTGCCTTCTTCGGTGGCGCCGCCGTAGGCGGCGTCGATGGTGTGGTCGAGGTCTTGGGTTCGGGGTGGGAGTCCGCAGGTGGGGAATCGGCAGCGGGAGTCGCGGGCGTGCAGGAGTCGGCGCAGGTCGGTGTTGGGCCGGTAGTGGTCGACGGCGAGGATCGCCCCGGTGATCGGGTGCGTGAGCACGCGTTCCCAAGCGACGGCGTTACCGGCGAGGATGCGGGCGGTGTGCGTGTCGATGGGTTGCCCACCGGCGAGTTCGGCGGGCTGCTCGACACGGACGCCGAACGCGGAGTCGAGGCCCGCACCCGTGGTGTCGGTGCCCGCGCCCGTCCCTGACTTGTGCTCGCGTGCGCCAGCCCTGTCCGCGGCCATCGCCGTGACCACCGGGATCGTGACTTCGACCCGTGCCTGGAGCCCTCCGAGCAGCCCATCTGGGGTGTCATGTCCGGACGGGGCACCCGTGAGGAGGGTATCCGCGCACAGGTCGGCGCGGAGCTGGTCGATGGTGCGGTCATCGGCCGGATCACCCCGCATGTCAGCGTCCGCCCTGCGCCCCTCGTCGGCGTCGGCTCCACGACCCGCGGCGCCTTTCGCCGCCTGGGCGTTCGCCGTCTGCACGGCCCAGGCCTGCTGGCTGAGCCGGTCGTAGATCCCATCGATCACCGCGGCGGCGTGGATCARMCCRAGCATCTTCTGCCCGTCACCCAAGTCTTCCCGCCACACGGTGCGCTTCTCCTGCGCGTCCCGGTGCCGGTCGGTCAGCGACCGGGGTGCGAGCCGTTCCGCAACGCGCTCCACGATCCGCTTGGCCCGATGCGGCGTCTCCCCCTCGCACGCCGCGACCGCCGCCCGTTCGAACTCCGCCCGCACCTGATCGTCCAGCCGGGCCCCGGCGTCCTGGATCACCCGCACATGCGCGGCGTTGATCCTCGCGTCGGTGAACGCCTGCATCGTGGCCGGGAATCGGGTCATCAGTTCCGCGGCCCGCACCATCCGCCCCTGCACGACCCGGTCGGACATGTGCAGCACCGCCGCGAGTTCCGCCGCGACACTGCGGGCGGCGAGATCCACTGACTCACCCCGCACCCCGGACGCACCGTCCGCGGCGGCGAGGTCCTCCGCGAGGCGGTGCGCGACGGCCAGGTGCGCTTCCTTCAACGCCTGCAGGCGGGTGATCGTCGCCTCGGTCGTCGCCAACCCGTCCACGAGCGCGGCCAGCACAGCGACAGGATCCACCGGGTCCACCCCGGGATCCAGAACCGTGCCGGTCGAGCTCGTCATACCCCCATTCAACCCGGGGCCACCGACATTCCAGACCCTGAAAGAACCAGATCAGGCCGGGGAAAAAATCACAAATGCGTCACGACTCGGAGCCGGTCAAACGCACCCCCCGTCGCGCCTCGTGGTCGAGGTGAGCAAAACCCGGACACAACCAGATGAAGAGCGCCCGATTCCGACTCATCACCACAGCGAACCCATTCGCGCACGCAACCCTCGGACGATGCCGAGCCGAGCTGGGCCGATGCGGCGCCAGGCAAGGCTGCCCCCGCGGAAACCGCGGCGCGCCATCCCGGATCCGCTAGATCCGCCCGTCCTGACGGGGGATCCACACCTGCTTGATGATGATCAGGATCGAGGCGGTCACGGGCACGGCGATGAGGGCGCCGAGCAGTCCGAGGAGCGTGCCGCCGACGAGAGCGCCGATCACCACGAGCGAGCCGGGGATCGAGATCGCCTTGCTCATCACGCGCGGGGTGATGACGTATGCCTCGAACTGCATGTAGACGACGTAGACCGCGGCGAAGATCAGCGCCATGAGCGGTGAGGTGAACAGCGCGATGCCGGTGCCGATGATCCAGAACATCACGGAACCGACGAGTGGGATCAGCGTGATGAGGAATGCGACCGTCGCCATGAGCGGCGGGAACGGCAGCCCGAGCACGAGGTACAGCAGGAACACGATCACGGCGTTGATGAACGCGAGGCCCACCATGCCCATCACGTAGCCGCCGACGGACTCGATGATCTGCTCGCTGATGCGGTCGATGCCCTTGCGGTCGCGGGCCGGCGCCAGCCGCAGCAGTCCCGACTTCATCGAGGGGAGGGTCGCGAGGAAGTAGAGGGTCAGCACGAGCACGATCAGCCCGCCTGAGATGCCCGTTGCGATGCCGGTCGCGATCCCGGTGCCGATCTGCAGCGCGCCGCCGCCGATCTGGGCGATCCGGGTCGGATCGCTGAGGAACTTCTGCACCTCGGTGACGAGATCCGTGAGACCCACCCCGAACTGCCCCTCGAGCCATGCGTAGAACGTGGTGTGCGTGAAGTTGCGGATCGTGCCGGGGATCCCGGTGACGAACGTCGCGATCTGGTCGATGACGGTCGGCAGGATCGCGAGCACGATGACGACGAGCACGAGTGCGAGCGCCACGATGACGGAGACGACGGACCAGGCGCGGCTCAGCCCGTGCCGCTCGAGCCAGCGCACGGCGGGGTCGAGGCCGAGCGCGGCGAACAGCGCGAACGCGATGTAGATGAGCACGGTCGACAGGCTGCCGAGCGACAGGCCGAGCAGGATGGCGAGGAGGCCGCCGACGGTGGCGAGGAAGCCGAACCGGAACGGCTTGTCGATGCGGGTCCAGAACGAGGCGCGAGGGGGCGCTGCCTCGATGTACCTGGCCGGGGCGATGCCGGCGTCGGCGTCCGCGCCGACCTCGTCGGTCGGGGCGACGGTCGCGGTCGCGGTACTCCCGGTCGCGGCCGTGCCGGCGGCCATCGCGGCGGCGTCATCCGCCGCTTCCTCGGGGGTGCGCTCTTCGCGGGTCATGGCTTCACTGTAGAGGGCGGCGACGCGTTATCGTCGGAGGGTCCGCCCGTCCGCCGCTCGGTGAGGAGCCCCCATGTCCGACGCTGATCCCCGCACCGAACTGCTGCGACTGCGCGCCAGCATCGACAACATCGACGCCGCCCTCATCTTCATGCTCGCGGAGCGGTTCCGGTGCACACAGCAGGTGGGCGTGCTCAAGGCCGAGCACGACATGCCGGCATCGGATCCGGGCCGTGAGGAGCAACAGGTCGCTCGCCTGCGCGCTCTCGCCGAGGAGGCGCATCTGGATCCCGAGTTCGCGGAGAAATGGTTCAACTTCGTCGTCGCGGAAGTCATCCGCCACCACACCGAGGCCGCCGGATCGCGCTGACGCGACGTCGTCGCAGCGGGCGTACGACGTGCTCGGCCGGTGGCCTCGGTGCGTGAAGCTCAGCCCGCGTAGCTCGTGTCGTTGATGGACTGCACGGTCCATGCCCCCTGTGCGTAGGTGAGGACGTTCACCGCGCCGTTCTCGAGCGGCCCCGGCACCTCGGCGCCGAGCGATTCCAGCAGACAGGTGATCGACATGCCGCTGGAGACGGCGAGGATCTTGCCGCCGTGGCGCATGGGCATCGTGCGATCGGTGGCCGCAGTGGTGAGCGCGTCGTTCATGCGGGCGGCGACCTGCGCCCAGGTCTCGGCGGGCAGCGTCTTGTCGGGGTTGCTCGCGACGAAGGCGTCGATGATGTGCTCCAGGGTGTCCAATGGTCCCGCGGCGGCGAGCTGCGGGTACACGACCGACTGCTGCTCCCCCTCCCAGCCTCCGTAGGAGACCTCGCGCAGGCCGGCGACCCGGGTCGGGACGAGCGCGGAGCCCGCGGCGGCGAGGATCCCGCTCGCAGTCTGGAAATGGCGGGTCATGTCGGCGGAGTATGCGGCGTCGAACCCGCCGATGTCCGCCGCGAGGTTGCGGCCGACGTTCGCCGCGGTCGCGACACCCGCGTCGGTGAGCGGGGAGTCGGACCAGCCCTGCACGCGGCCGGCCTGGTTCAGCCAGGTCCGGCCGTGGCGGACCAGGTAGACGGTGACCGTACGGTGCGGCTGCGCGCCTGTGGGAGCGGCGTTCGCGGGGGCGGCGGCCCCGGCGACGGCGATCGTGCCGGCGAGGGCGGCGCCTCCGAGCGAGAGCAGGGCAGTACGGCGGGACAGATCGGGCATGTCATCTCCTTCGATGGATGGAATCCAAAAGCCTTACGTCGTTAAGGATTTGGATCCTGAAAGCCTAGTGACATTCAGGTTTCGAAGTGACAACGGATCCGGCGGAGCGGCGATCAAGGCGTGCATGCTTGGTGCATGCGGCAGGGGTGCGGAGCCTGGGCGGTCCGGAACAATGCGTGACGGAAAGTGATTGTTTTAGCGTAAGATCGATCACGGTCACGCACTCAGCGTCGACCGTAACCGCCGAGGAGGACGCATGACCGACCCGAACGAGAACCTCGCCCCCGGCGCTCACATGCGCRCCGAGCTCGACTCGCAGCCCGAGATGTGGGCGCGCGCGGCGGGCATGACGGCCGAGCAGGCCCTGCTGCCGGCGAAGGGCGAGCGCGTCGCCGTGGTCGGCTGCGGTACGTCCTGGTTCATGGCCCAGTCCTACGCCGCGCTGCGCGAGCGTGCGGGCTTCGGCATCACCGACGCCTACGCCGCGAGCGAGGCGTTCATGGATCGCGGCTATGACGCGGTTGTCGCCCTGACCCGCTCCGGAACGACCACCGAGGTGCTCGAGCTGGTCGACGAGCTCAAGGGATCCGGATCCGGATCCGGATCCGCTCCGCGCATCATCGGCGTGATCGGCGACGAGACCTCGCCGCTGGTGAGCATGGTGGACGACGCGATCCTGCTGCCGTTCGCCGACGAGCAGTCCGTCGTGCAGACCCGCTTCGCGACCACCGCGCTCGCGCTGTTCCGCGCCTCGCTCGGCGAAGATCTCACCGGGGCCATCGCCGATGCCCGCACCGCGCTCGCCGACGTGGATCCGACCCTCGCGGGCGCCGACCAGTACACCTTCCTCGGCCGCGGCTGGACGATCGGCCTCGCGCACGAGGCGGCCCTGAAGATGCGCGAGTCGTCGCAGTCGTGGACCGAGTCGTACCCGTCGATGGATTACCGCCACGGCCCGATCGCGATCGCCGCACCCGGCCGCATCACGTGGCAGTTCGGCGCCGCACCCGAGGGGCTGGACGCGCAGGTCGCCGCCACCGGTGGACGCTGGGTGCAGCACCCGATCGACCCGCTGGCCGACCTCGTGCGGCTGCACCGCGTGGCGCTCGACCGCGCGCTGGCCAAGGGGCTCAATCCCGACGAGCCGCGCAACCTCACCCGTTCGGTCATCCTCGAGGACTGAGAGCCGGCGATGACCACCCCTGGCGACGGCGTCGCGGTGAACGTCCCCCGCGCGCATGACGCGGCCGAGGCCGCCCGTGCGGTGCCCGACGTGCTCACCGATGCCTCGGGGGATCCCCTCGCGCAAGCGGCGGAGCTCGGCGCCGGATCCGCCGTGCTCGCGTTCGACGTGGGCGGTACCGACATCAAGTCGGCCCTGTTCGACGCCCACGGCGTCATGCTCGGTCTGCGTCGCACGCCGACCCCGGATCCGGGTCCCGACCTCCCGGAGCGGCTGATCGCCCGGCTGGTCGAGCTCGGCGCGCAGCTGCGTGAGGAGCATCCCGCGGTGGAGCCGGTCGCGGTGGGGCTGGTCGTGCCCGGTATCGTCGACGAAGTCGCCGGCATCGGAGTGTTCGCCAGCAACATGGGCTGGCGGGACGCGCCGATCCGCGCCCTCGCGGAGAAGGCATTCGGCCTGCCCGTCGCGTTCGACCACGACGTGCGCACCGGCGGCTGGGCCGAGCACGTGCTCGGCGGCGCGCGCCCTTATCCGAACTCGATCGTGCTGATCATCGGCACCGGGATCGCCGGCGCCCTGCTGCTGGGCGGCGTGCCCTTCACCTCCGGGGGCTACGCCGGCGAGGTGGGCCACTCCCCGGTCGCCGACGAGCCGGTGTGTCCGTGCGGCGCACGCGGCTGCCTCGAGGCCATCGCGTCGGCGGGAGCCATCGCCCGGCGCTACACCGCCCGCACCGGCAATGCCGTGGACGGGGCGAAGGAAGTCATCGCTCTCGCCGCGGCGGGGGACGAGGCCGCCGCCGCGGTCTGGAACGAGGCGCTCGATGCGCTCGCCCTGTCGCTCGCGCAGCTCACCGCGGTCGTCGCGCCGCAGGCCGTCATCATCGGCGGCGGGCTCTCGCGGGCGGGCGGAGCGCTGTTCGACGAGCTGCGCGCGCGCCTGCGGGCCCGGCTCAGCTTCCACCGCATCCCGGATCTGGTTCCCGCGCAGCTGCTCGGCAACGCCGGGATCCTGGGTGCGGCGCTGCGCGCGAGGGGCCTTGCATGATCGTCACCGTCACGCCGAACCCGGCGCTGGACCTCACCTGGCATGTCGAGCGGATCGTGCCCGGAGGTACCCATCGCGCGGACACCGGTGTCGCTCGCGCGGGCGGCAAGGGCCTGAACGTGGCCCGGGTGGCGCACGCGCAGGGCGCTGCCGTGCTCGCGCTGGCCACTGCGGGCGGACCGACCGGCGACGAGTTCGCCGCCGAGCTGGCTTCGACCTCGATTCCGCACGAACTGGTCCCAGTGCAGGCGGCGACCCGCCGCAGCGTCGCGCTCGTCGACGAGCACCTCGGCGACACCACGATCGTGAACGAGCGCGGTGTKAACCCGACGGCGGACGAGTGGGAGGCGCTGAAGGCCGCTGTCGTCCGGGCTTTGGCGACCGGGCGCCCCGTCCGCGATGCCGTCGAAGGATCCGGATCCGGATCCGCGGATGCCGGTGCGACTGCTCCCGCCGGCGCGAAGAAGATCAAGCCCGTCCTCGTCCTCTCCGGATCCCTTCCTCCCGGCGCTCCCGACGACCTGCTCCCGTCGCTCATCCGGATCGGCCGCGACGCCGGGGCGATCGTCATCGCCGACACGTCGGGGCCGGCGCTCCTGGCCGCGGCCGATGCCGGTGCGACCGTGCTCAAGCCCAACGCGGCGGAGCTCGCCGAGGCCACCGGTCTCACCGATCCCATCGCCGGGGCGTGCGAGCTGCTGCACCGCGGCGCGAAGCTGGTCCTGCTCTCCCGCGGGGCGGACGGGATGCTGGCCGTCACCTCGGACGAGGTCGTGCGCGCCCGCCTCGCCGAGCCCCTCGCCGGCAACCCGACCGGCGCAGGCGACGCCGCCGTCGCCGCGTGCGCCGTGCTGATGGCGCAGGGGGAGAGGAAGCCCACGGCGCTGCTGCGCCGCGCCACCGCGTGGTCGGCGGCGGCCGTGCTGATGCCGGTCGCGGGTGAGATCCACTCGTCGTGGCCCGAGCTCGAATCCGCCCTGATCGTCGATAGCCCGCCCTTGACGGCGCTGAGCCGACCGTCCGCCGAAAGGACACCCCGATGACCCTCGTCTCCGCCCGCGACCTCGTGCACGATGCGGCCCGCCGCGGTACCGGCGTCGGCGCCTTCAACGTGATCCACCTGGAGACGGCCGAGGCGCTGGTGGTCGCGTCGGCCCGGGCCGAGCTGCCCGTGATCCTGCAGATCTCGCAGAACTGCGCCGACTACCACGGCGGACTCGAGCCGATCGCGCTGGCCACTCTCGCGGCGGCCCGGCGTGCGGCCACGCCGGTCGCGGTGCACCTCGACCATGCCGAGCGGCCAGAGCTCGTCGACGAGGCCATCGCGCTCGGGTTCGGATCCGTCATGTTCGATGGCGGCGCGCTCGACTACGCCGAGAACGTCGCGCTCACCGCACAGGTCGTCGAGCGCGCGCACGCTGCCGAGGTGTACGTCGAGGGCGAGCTGGGCGAGGTCGGCGGCAAGGACGGCGCGCACGCCCCGGGTGTCCGCACGGACCCGCAGGAGGCGCGCGCCTTCGTCGCCGAGACCGGCGTCGACGCCCTCGCCGTAGCCGTCGGATCCTCGCACGCGATGACCGATCGCACGGCGGCGCTGGACCTCGACCTCATCGCGCGTCTGCGCGAGGCCATGCGCGGCGCGGGAGAGGACGGAGTAGACGTGCCGCTCGTGCTGCATGGATCCAGCGGCGTGCCGGATGACGCGATCGCCGCCGCGGTGCGTGCGGGCATGACGAAGATCAACGTCTCCACGCACCTGAACGGGTTCTTCACCCGCGCGATCCGGGAGAGACTGGAGGCGGATCCGCGCCTCGTGGACTCCCGCAAGTACGTCGCTCCCGCCCGTGATGCGGTCGCCGGCGAGGCCGCGCGTCTGCTGCGCCTGTTCGCTGGACAGGACGCATCCTGACCGGATCCGGAGCCTGCACATGAATCGCGCCAATCGCCTCACCGCGATCCTCGATCTGCTCGCCGTCCACGGCGACGTCTCGGTGGAGGAGCTCGCCGAGCGCTTCGACGCCTCCGCAGCGACGATCCGCCGCGACCTGGACAGCCTGTCCGAGCGGCGCCTGCTCACCCGCACCCACGGCGGGGCGGTGGCGCAGTCCGTCGCGTATGAGCTGCCGGTGCGCTACAAGAGCCACCAGCGCACCTCGCAGAAGGAGCGCATCGCAGAGGCCGCCGCGGCGCTCGTCTCGCCCGGCGCCGTCGTCGGCCTCTCCGGGGGCACCACCACGACCGCGATCGCGACGGCGCTCACGGCCCGCGAAGATCTCGCCGAGCACGGCCTCACCGTCGTCACCAACGCCGTGAACATCGCCGCCCAGCTCGCCACGCGCCCCGACATCAAGGTCGTGGTCACCGGCGGTGTGATCCACTCCCGCAGCTACGAGCTGGTGGGGCCGTTCGTGGAGCAGCTGCTCGCGGGCATCGCGCTGGACATCGCCTTCATCGGCGTGAACGCCGTGTCCCTGGAGGGCATGGCGAGCACGCACGACGAGCGCGAGGCGGCCGTGAACCGCATGATGGCGAGCCGCGCCCGGCGTGCGGTGATCGTCGCCGACTCGTCGAAGATCGGCGCCTCGGCGTTCGCCGCGGTCGGCGGATCCGACCTGTTCCCGACGCTGCTCACCGACGACGGCATCGCGCCGGATGATCGGAGTGCCCTGGGCGACGCCGGCTTCGAGGTCGTGCTGGCGGACTGATCGAGTCGCCCCGCACGACGCCCGCGGCGTGAGTCGCGGGCTACGGCTGTGCGTGTCCGAAGCCGTAGCCCGTGTATCCGTAGAGGGTGACCTCATTGAGCGTCGCCCAGCCCGCCGAGGCGGTCACATCCACGCGCACGTAGCGCACGGGGATGGTTCCGCCGAGCAGTTTCGCGTCGAGATGGGTGGTGTTGGCGGTCGCGTACGTCTGCACGGCGCTCCAGTTCGTCCCGTCCGTGGAGGTGTACACCGTCGCCGACTCGGGATAGTACTGGCCGTCCACGGGGTTCTGCGGCTTGAGGGAGATCCCGATCTTGCCGATCTGGCGGATGGTCTTCAGATCGATCGTGTAGGTCGCGGGCGCCGGCGAGCCTTTCGCGGCGGTGTTGAAGTATGCCGTGCTTCCGTCGATCGCCCCGGTCGGCTTCATCTCCGGGTGTGCAGGATCGGTGGCCGTCATGTCGGTGCTGATCGACACGGTACCGGCGTTGTACTCGGCCATCAGATCGAGTTTCGGCGTGTAGGAACCTTCAAGGTCTGCGACGTCATACCGCTGGATAAACAGACCAGACACTGACGAGTCGTACACGGCTGTCACGAGCGAAGTGCCCAGCAGGGCGGTACCGGAGTAGCCGGCGTCCCAGACATCCTTGAAAGGCTGGTAGAGGGTCTCGGGCAGCGTCGCTCCCCAGTACTGGTCGAGGTAGCGCATCTTCACCATGACCGGCCGGCTCGAGCCGGACGGTTGGCTCCACAGGTTGACGACCTTGTTGGTCCCCGGAACGCGGAAAAGCTCGGGGGCGTGCATCGGCACTCCGAGATCCTGAGTCGGCGTCCAGGTAGTCATGTAGGTGCCGTCGTACGAATCGTATTGGAAGCCGTTCGCGTTGGTGCGAGCGATGATACGGAGATGACCGTCCTCCAACTCGGCGATCGCGGGTTCGGTCCAGTCGGTCGACCCGGAGCCCGACGCGATCGTCTTCTGGTTTCCGCTCCATGAGGCGCCTTTGTCCATGGAGCGGACGATGACGATCGAGTTGTTCGCGTCGGAACCCTGCTTGCCGTACAACGGGATCAAGAGTTCGCCGGTCCCACGCACTTCGATGATCTTCGCGGTCGTTGCCGCGTGGGGAAGCGTTGACGTGACGGCCACGGGAGCTGCCCACGATGCCCCTTCATTGTCGCTTGTGCGGGTCTGCGTGCCAATGACGGCGGATGCTGTCTGATCGTAGGAGAAGTAGGACAGGATGAGGCGGCCGGTCGAAAGGCGGGTGATGGAAGGGTCGCGGAGATCAGCACTGCTGGTTGCGATCACTTGCTCGCCTGACCATGTCGCACCCCCGTCCGTGCTCTTCTTCATCCGGATGTCGCCCCTGCTGCCGACGTGGGACGACGCCCAGCGGTAGACCAGGATCAGCTCTCCTTGGTTTCCGACAGTCAGGTCTGGGAAATAGGCGCGACACTGCACTCCGGGCTGTCCGTCGCAGTCCCGAGCTACCACAGCGTTGTTGCCGGCGTTGGCCCAGGTCGTGTGGTCCAGGTCGGCGAATGCGGGCCCCGCGGCCCCGAGCGCAATCATGGCGGCCATGCTCAGACCGGCGATCGTTGACGCGATCTTCCTCATCGGAATGCTCCTCACATCGGCGGCAAGCGTCTGCCTGCCTGCGGTGACGTCACGAAATCAGCGATCGCCGTTCCATGTCAACAACAAAGAAATGCTTGACATGGAACGATGCTCCACGTCAGTGTCTGTCGCATGGAACAGAATTCCACGTCGTATCACTCGCAAGGGCTGGCCCGAGGGTTGGCCGCATTGCGAGTTCTCGGTGCCGAATCGCAACCGATGTCGCTCGCTGCGTTGTCGCGCGCCCTCGACCTTCCCAAACCGACCGTGGTTCGCCTTCTGTCGGTGATGGAACGCGAGGGTTTCGTCACCCGCGTGGGGCAGCCGCCCGCCTTCACGCTCGGTCCGAGCCTTTACGCATTGACCGAATCACTTGGGCCGGCCGACCTGTCGCAGCTGACCGCACCGACGATGAAGGCACTCGCGGATGAGCTGGGGTTCACCACGAACTTGGGTGTGCTGCAAGGGCGGGCGGTACTCCACCTGGCCGTCGAAGAGCCCGCGCGGGCTCTTCGAATCGCAGCGGGAGGTTTCCTGGATCACACGTATTGCACGGGTCTCGGCAAGATGCTGCTCTCCGCGCTCGAGCCCGAGATCGTCGACGAACACGTGCCGTTGAGCGAGCCGTATGAGCGTTTCACCGACTACACGATCACCGATCGTTTTGCGCTGGACCGTGAGCTTGTGCGCATCCGTGACCGCGGGGTCGCGATGGATGATCAGGAACGCAACCGCGGGGTGCGGTGCATGGCGATCCTCGTTCCGGCACCGGACGATCTCGCGCTGTCGCTGAGCGTGTCGGGGCCCGCGGGTGAACTCGGCACCGGTGACGAAGCCCGCGTCCTGCGCGTCCTGCGTGAGGCGGCGACAGCTATCGCAGGGCTGCCGCGCTTGGGGGCCGCCCTACAGACGGTGCGCGAAAGGCTGGCGCTCGCATGATCATTGATCTCCACACGCATTGTCACCTTCCGGAGCACTGGGGAAGCGAGCACGAAGACCATTGGGAKGGCGCTTACGGCGCGCCCTACCCGGTCGTGACACCAGAGAGTTTCGACGCTGCCATGGTCGGAATCGACGCAGCGGTCACCTTCGGAATGGCTGCAACGACGGCGGGGGTGCGCACGCCGAACGCGTTCGTGGCGGATTTCATCACACAGGTGCGGACGCCGACGGTGGGCTTTGCTGCGATCGACCCGTCGGATCCTGATTGGCGGGGTCAGCTCGAAGAGGCGATCGAGCTCGGCCTGCAGGGGGTGAAGTTGTACCCGGTGCTGGCGCTCTTCGATCCGCTTTCGCCCGAGTTCGACGACTTCTACCGGCTCATGATCCGCCACGGAATGGTCGCCCTCTGGCATATGGGGGCCACACCGAGCCCCGTCGGAAGTCTTGCCGTGAGCCAGCCCCTCGTCATCGACGAGGTGGCGCGCCGGCACCCGGATCTCGTTCAGGTCATGGCTCATATGGGTCACCCTTGGCAGCGCGACACGAACGTCGTACTGCGCAAGAACGCGAGTGTGTTCGCCGATGTCTCCGGCGTTCCGTCGCGTCCGATGGACGGCTACCTCGCGCTCGTGCACGCCCAGGAGTGGGGCACGGTCGACAAGCTGCTCTTCGGTTCCGACTATCCGCTCTGGACACCGGAGGACGCGATCGACCGGCTCCACGCTATCGCTTCGATGCGGGCGGGCACCCTGCCGTTCGTGCAGGAGGAGACCATCGACCAGATCCTGCACCGCGACACTCTCGCGTTGCTCGGGCTGACGACACAGAGAAAGCGAGCATCACAAGGTGAGTAGCACGACGACCCCGAACGGGAACCCCCACAGCATTGCGGCGCGAGCCCAGCAGATCATCCCCGGAGGGGTCAACTCCGCCACGCGTGCGATCGGCGCGCCTTGGGCGTTCTCGGGTGCGAAGGGCGCGATCGTCACCGACGCGGCGGGAAGGGACTACCTCGACTACCACGCGGCGTTCGGGGCGAACCTCCTGGGGTACGCCGACGAGCGGGTCGGCGCGGCGGTGGCGGATGCGAGCCGCGGCGCGGGCCTCATCGGCCTCGGCATCACTGAGCTGGAACTGCGGCTCGCGGAGCTCGTGGTGGACGCCATCCCGTCGGCCGAGATGATGATCACGACGATGAGCGGCTCCGAGTCGGTGCTGCAGGCGGTGCGGCTGGCACGGGGGGCGACGGGCAGGCGGTTCATCGTCAAATTCCAGGGATGCTTCCACGGATCCTTCGACGCGGTCGCGCGCAACGTCATCTCACCGGCGGAGCGCGCGTACGGCTGGGATCCGAACTCCGCAGGCATCCTGGAGGATGCGCTCAGCCACACCCTCATCGCCGAGTTCAACGACCTCGATTCCGTCGAGCAGCTGTTCGCCGAGTACGGGGATGACATCGCCGCCGTGATCCTCGAACCGGTTCCTCACAACGTAGGCGCGCTGCTCCCGGAGCAGTCTTTCCTCGAGGGATTGCGCAGGCTCACTCACGCTTACGGGTCGCTCCTCATCTTCGACGAAGTCATCACGGGGTTCCGGCACGCACTGGGCGGTTATCAGGAGATCTGTGGCGTCACGCCCGATCTCACGACCTTCGGCAAGGCGATGGGCAACGGCGTCGGGGTGGCGGGCCTCGCCGGATCCCGCGACGTCATGAGCAACTTCTCGTCCGCGGGCGGATCGGTGATGCTCGCCGGGACCTTCA
Organism: Microbacterium sp. 01T413_2; assembly: GCF_056398985.1. Taxonomy (NCBI): domain Bacteria; kingdom Bacillati; phylum Actinomycetota; class Actinomycetes; order Micrococcales; family Microbacteriaceae; genus Microbacterium; species Microbacterium sp. 01T413_2. Next base: position 88,689 of record NZ_JBFTQL010000023.1, on the reverse strand, counting down.
ACGGCAATGCGACGTCGATGGCGGCTGCGATCGCGACGATCACCGTGCTGGCTGATCCGGAGGTCGGCTTCTACGAGCATGTCCGCCGACTCGGAGACCGCATGCGCGCAGGCCTGAGCTCGATCACCCAGGAGCTCGGCATCCCCGCTGTCGTCACCGGACTCGGCTCGGTCTTCGTGACGTACTTCCTCGAGGGAGAGGTCCGCGGCTACCGGGATCTCCTGCGTAACGACGATCACGCGTACGCCACCTTCCATCGGCGCATGCTCGACGCCGGCTTTCTGATGTATCCCATGGCGTTGAAGCGCAACCACATCTCGTTGGCGCACACGGAGGCCGACATCGACCGCACTCTGGAGGCCGCCGCGGCCGTGCTGGCGGGGATGCAGCGTGACGGCGAGTTCGGACGAGGAACGGAAGCACAGCGATGAGGGCGAGAAGGACGGCTCTCGTCTCCGGAACCGTCATAGACGGCTTCGGTGACGAGGCGATCGACGGGGACCYGATCTTCACGGACGGCGTCGTCGAAGCCATCGTCCCGCGTTCAGCGCGACCGGCGGGCGGATACGACGCCCGGACGATTGACATCAGCGGCTGCGTGGTGGCGCCCGGCTTCGTGGATCMCCATTGCCATTCTGATCTGACCCGGTTCGCCTATCCGGACAACGAGAGCAGGATCACACAAGGCATCACGACGGAGGTCGTGGGGAACTGCGGCATGTCGGCCGCGCCGGTGGGAGATGACCCGGCGTCCTTCGCCGCCATCATCGCAACCATCGACGTCACGCCCTCCACGCCGCGTCCATGGCGCAGTGTCGACGAGTGGCTCGAAATGCTCAACGCCGCGGCATCGAGCACAAACGTCGCCGCGCTTGTCGGGCACGGGTCAGTGCGCCACGCCGTAGCGCCACAAGCGGGTGGCGAGCTGAGCGTGGAGGAGAAGTCGTCGCTCTGTGCCGAACTCGAATCGGCCCTCCAACTCGGCTGCGTCGGCGTGAGTCTCGGACTCATGTACGCACCGGGCGAGCTGGCCGGAGCCGACGAACTCCGCGCCGTAGGAGGTATCGTCGCAGCCGCGGACGCCGCGCTCACGGTCCATCTGCGGGACTACGACGCGCGGGCACTCGACGATTCGGTCCGAGAGGCCGTCGCTGCAGCCGGGAACGCGCGATTGCAGCTTTCACACCTGCGCGCGACGAAGTCCGCCGATACGTTCGCGCGCACCATCGAGGGGATCGGCGCGCTGCGCGCCGATCATGACGTCGCCGCGGACTGCTACCCGTACACGGCGGGCCACACCACCCTGCTCCAACTGCTGCCGCCGGAGCTGCGCGCCGGGGGTCCCGACGGCGCCCTTCGGCTCAGCGCGGCGAAGCTTGCGGAGGCTCTCGAATCGTCCGGCTGGGGACCCGAGCAGATCCTTGTGATGAAAGCCACCAGCACCCCGGAAGCCGTCGGGTACGGCGGCGGCGACCAGGCACGCCCCTGGGAGTGGTTCGCGGATCTGCTGCTTGCGAACCGGGCACGCGTCGACGTGGCGGTGGAGAGCGGAGCGTGGGCCGATGTGGATCTGGCGCTTCGCACCGACTGGGTCACCATCGGATCCGACGGCACGGCGTTGTCTGCGGAGCACACCGCCTCCGCCGCCCATCCTCGGTCGTGGGGTTCGTTCCCCGCAGCCTTCCACCGCATGCGATCGCTCGGGGTGCCCTTGCCGGCCGCCGTCCGGCGGATGTCGGTCGGTTCGGCAGACCGGTTCGGCATCGCGAGCGGGCTGAAATCAGGGAACCCCGCCGACATCGTTGTGTTCGCAGAGGCAGAGATGGACTCAGCGGCCGGCTTCGCAGATCCATCACGTATCGCGACAGGCGTCCGCCATGTCTTCGTGAACGGCGCGGCGGTGCTGGAAGACGGACGCATGACCGGTGCGCGGCCAGGGCGGCTGCTGAGGAGAGGGACCGTGAGATGAGAGAACGACTGGGCGTGGCGATCATCGGAGTCGGCGGAATCGCTGCCTCCCATATGGCCGCGCTGCGGGTGTCGGACCGCGCGGAGCTCGTGTGCGTGCAGGACATGGACCATGCGCGGGCCGCTCAGGTGGCGTTGGAACAGGGGTGCCAGGCGGCAGGGACTCTGGAGGAGGTGCTGCAGCGGAAGGATGTCGAAGCGGTCATCGTGTGCACGCCGAACCTCACTCACGGCGAGATCGGCGCCGCGGTGCTCGGCGCTCAGAAGCACCTCCTGATGGAGAAGCCGCTCGCCATGACGATTGACAATGCGGAGTCGCTGGCGGCCCTGGCGGCCGAACGAGCGCTCGTCCTCGCCGTCGGTCACAGTCACCGGTTCTCGGCRCAGAGTCTTGCCGTGCAGCGGCTGGTAGCCGAAGGCGCCGTCGGAGTGCCGACCTTCGTCCGGATCGTCATGAATGGCGGCTGGATCTGGCCCGGGTGGCAGTCATGGGTCCTGAATCCGGCGATCTCGGGCGGGCACTCGCTGCACAACGGCGTCCACCTCACCGATCTCGCCTCCTGGTGGATCGGGGAGAAGCCCGACACCGTCTTCGCGGCAGGACAGCATGTGACCAGCAGTGCTCTCGACATCGCCGACTATCTCGTGATCGAGCTGGGATTTCCCGGAGGGGCCGCGGCGATCTGCGAGGTCAGCCGCGCCGAGCGGCCCCGGCGTGCCGGCTATCTCGAATTCACGGTCATCGGCACCGAGGGCGTGATCACCCGTTCCTGGGACGCGGAGGGTATTCGGGCATGGCTGGAGGAAGGACTTGCGATGTGGTCTCCCGACGGCATCGCCGCCGACGTGTTCGTGCGCGAGTTGGACTCTTTCGTCGGGGCGGTCCGCGGTGAGCATCCCGTCGAGCCGTCGGTGGCCGACGCCATCGATGCGGTGCGCGTCGCCGCAGCGGCGGAGCAGTCGCTGGCCACCGCGCAGGTCGTGGATCTGGGAGGAGCACGATGATGACATCCATCCAGGGCCGGTCCGCGGCCCGCTCGGAGGAGCGAGCGCCCATGGCGACTCACCCGTCCTTCACACGAGCGCTGCGCGCGGTGCGAGACGGCGAGGCTGGGTTGTTGCGTGCCGTCATGATCGATGTCGTGCAAGCCGGACCGTACACAACCGATCACGATCCGCGAAGCCTTCTCGCCGAACCCGTCACGTTGCTCACGCAACTCACGGGTCGGACGACGATGACCATCGCCGCCGCGTCCGTCACCGCTACGCATTCGACCTTCCTCGCCCAGACAGCGCGTGAGATCGTGCTGTCGTCGCATGTCTCGCATCTAGTGGCGCCGGTCTCCGAGGTGCTCCTCGCCCACCTGAGGATCGTGGGCAGCCACGGTCACATCGATGTGGACCTGCGCGGACCGGCATTGGCCGTGCGCACGCCCGGAGCGACGCGACCACATCCTTACGGCGTGGGCACGGCGGATCTCGGGGCCGAGCAGCCGGGGAGCGGCAGCGGATCCGGCTCCGAGACGTCCCGCATCTGCGACGCCATCGTCGAGTCGGCGAACACGCGTGCCGCGGTCGTCGTGCCCAACGAAAGCTGACAGGAGAAGACATGAAACTGGTCACCTTCGAGCACGCAGGCGAGATCCTCCACGGAGTCCTCGACGGAGAGGAGATCGCCGTCATCGGGTCAGGCGACCTCGCGGCGGTCGTTGCGGGAGGCTCCCGGACGCCATCCGGGGTCGTCCTTCCTCGCGGCGGCGTTCGCCTCCTGGCACCGCTGCTGGAGCCCGGGAAGATCATCGCCGTGGCCGCGAACTATCAGGAACACGTCACCGAGAGCGGACGCGAGGCGAGGGATGTGCGCACTGCGTCCCCCCGCCTGTTCCTCAAGCCGGACACCAGCATCGTCGGTGACGGCGCCGAGGTCGAACTCGCGCCCATCACCACCGAATTCGACTGGGAGGCGGAGTTGGCTGTGGTGATCGGCCGTGTCGCCCGCAACGTGTCGGAGGCGGATGCGCTCGACCACGTCTTCGGATATGCCACGAGCAACGACCTCTCGGCGCGGAGCCTCGCGCTCGAGACGCCGCGCGACGGTGAGGCCTGGACCGGTTTCTTCGATTGGCTCGAAGGCAAATGGCTGGACGGCTCCGCCCCGTTGGGGCCGTGGCTGGTGACCGTTGATGACGTGGCCGACCCGCAGAACCTCGCGATCACGCTCGCTGTCAACGGTGAGATCAAGCAGGCGGGGACCACGGCCGGCATGATCCATACCGTTGCCGAGCTGATCGCGTTCTCATCACGTTTGATGACCCTTCGCCCCGGCGATGTGATCCTTACCGGCACGCCTGCTGGTGTCGGCGCGACGACGGGGACTTTTCTTGCGCCCGGCGATGTGGTGGTCGCCGAGATCGAGACCCTCGGAGCGCTCACAACCCGAATCGTCGCGCCCCGACCGCTCGACCGTTGACGGTCGATTCCCTCCATCACACCTGCATCGATTACGAAAGCAAGGAGTACCCATGCGTAGGAAACTGCTCCCCGGGCTGGCCGCCCTCGCGGTCGCCGGCCTGCTGCTCGCGGGATGTACCTCATCGCCGCCGCAGAAGGACTCGGCCACGACCACGAGCAACCCGAATGCCAGCGCCAACATCTATCTCAATCAGAAGCCGGTCTCGTTCAACCCGCTCAAACCGCCGCAGGCGGGAGAGCAGCTGACGATGTCCCTCATCTTCGACAACCTCTTCACCACCGATCCCGACTTCAAGTACACCCCGCGCCTCGCCGAGAGCTGGGATATCTCGAAGGACGCGAAGACGTTCACCTTCCACCTGCGTAAGGGCCTGGCCTGGAGCGACGGCAAACCGTTCACCGCCGACGACGTGCTCTTCACGTACAACCTGCAGGCGAACCCCAAGGCGGGGGGAGCCTGGGGCGGACGGCTGGCCGATGTGGAAGGCTACGCGGCCGTCAAGGACGGTTCCGCGTCGGCGCTGTCGGGTCTCACCGCCCCGGACGCGAACACCGTGGTCTTCCACCTGTCTCGTGCGAACGCCGGCTTCCTGTCCCTGATCGGCTATGGCTCTGTGATGTACATCCTTCCCCAGCACGTGCTCGGGGCGAAGGATCCGGCGACGCTGCTGCAGGACCCCTGGTTCACGAGCCCGACCGCGGGAATGGGACCGTATGCGCTGCAGAAGTTCAACGTCGATCAGGACATCGAACTCAAGGCGAACGAGCACTTCCGCACCAAGGTGGGGATCGGTCACCTGTACCTCAAGATGCTCACCAGCGACGTCGCCACGGCGCAGCTCGGGACGGGTGAGATCGACCTCGCCCAGGTGTCCGCCCTCGATCTTGACGCGGTCAAGGGACTGCCCGGTGTCCAGGTCACGTCGAAAGCATCGGCGGGGTTCAACCGGGTGGCGGTCAACACGAGCAAGGCGCAGTTCGCCGACGAGCGGGTACGGCAGGCGCTGCTGACCGCGATCGACCGCAAGGGCATCATCGACGGGGTGCTGGCTGGCGAGGCGAAACCACTGAACAGCGACATCATGACGCCCTGGGCGCTTCCGAAGAACCTTCAGACCTACTCGCACGATCCCAAGAAAGCCAAGCAGCTGCTGACCGCGGCCGGATTCGACTTCAGCCAGGAGGTCAAGCTGTCGTGGGTGCCCGGCCAGCGCGACCGGGACCAGATGGCCAATGTGATCATCGAGAACCTGAAAGCTGCCGGTGTGAACGCCGTCGCCAACCAGGTCGAGGTGGGTGCGCTCCTGGACAGCTATAAGAACGCGACATACGACCTGGCATTGTTCGGCGGTGGCGTGTACACGCCTGACCCGGCGAGCAGCGCGCCCATCATTGCTTGCGCTCAGAAGTACCCGACGGGTGGCAACACCGCGCTGTTCTGCAACACGGGACTCGACGACGCGATGTCGGCGGCGCAGGCAGCCACCACGCAGGACGAGCGGGCGGCCCTGTACCAGAAGGCCGCGGCCCTCGACAACGAGCTGGTGCCGTACCTGTGGCTCAACGTACCGAACGCGATCTGGGCGACGAGCGACCGGCTCAAGGGCTTCAAGCCGCATGGCGACTTCACGAACGGATTCTGGAACGCCGCCGACTGGACCGTGACCGGGTAACCGCCCGTGGAGTACACGATGATCAAGACCCTTCTCGTCCGTCTCTCCTCCAGCGCACTGGTGTTCGTCCTGATCGCGATCGGACTATTCCTTCTGATCAGACTCGCGCCCGGCGATCCTGTCGACATGATGATCCCGCCGGACACAGGCGGTGCCGACCGTGACGCGTTCATCGCCGCGGCGCGTGAACGTCTCGGACTCGACAAGCCGTTGCCCGTGCAGTTCGTGCTCTGGTTCGGTGGACTGCTGCGAGGCGATCTCGGGTACTCCTATGCCAGCGGGCAGCCGGTCGGACAGCTCTTGTTCGACCGGCTCGGCCCGACGGTGCTGCTCACCGGCACTGCTCTCGTCGTCGGCCTGCTCATAGCGGTGCCCGTCGGCGTCTGGGCCGCGGTTCGTCGTCACACCCCGATCGACTACACGATCACCGGGGTGAGTGTGCTCGCCATCGCGATCCCGAGTTTCTTCCTCGCGATGCTCGCCATCTACGTCTTCGCGCTGCGCATGCGGGTGCTGCCTTCGTCGGGCATGCACTCCTCGGGTCGGACAGACCTTCCCGACCTCCTGGTCCATATGGTTCTTCCCGTGGGGCTGCTCTCCCTCGCCGTCGCGGCGCCGTTCATCCGCTACGTCCGCAGCGGAATGCTCGAGGAGCTCGGCAAGGACTACGTGCGAACGGTGATGGCCAAGGGGGCGCGGCCGTGGCGGGTGCTCACGCACGCTCTCCGCAACGGCCTCATCTCGCTCGTCACGGTGCTCGCGCTGTACGTGCCGGTGTTTCTCGCCGGCGCCGTCGTGTTGGAACAGGTCTTCTCATGGCCCGGAATGGGTCAGCTCGCCGTGACGGCGTTGACAACGCGCGACTACCCAGTGGTGATCGGCTTCGGACTCTATGTCGCCGTGCTCGTCCTGGTGTGCAACCTGATCGCCGACCTGCTCTATTCGGTGGTCGATCCCAGAGTGAGGTCGTCACGATGAGCGACACCGTCTCGGTCCTCCTTCCCAAACCCGACGTCTCGCCCGGGCGGCTCGCGCTGCACCGCTTCCGTCGCAGTCCGATCGCCGTCGCGGGTGCCGTGGCGCTGGGGCTGATCGTGTTCGCGAGCGTGGTCGGACCGCTCCTCTACACCGTGTCTCCCAACGCGATCGATCTCGAATCGGTGCGCGCTGCGCCCGGCGAAGGCCACCTGCTGGGAACCGATTCGACCGGACGCGACGTCCTCGCACGCGTGCTGGCAGGTGGGCAGGTGTCTCTGTTGGTCGGCTTCCTCTCGGCCTTGATCGCTGTATGCATCGGCACGCTGTCGGGCATCGTCGCCGGCTGGTTCGGCGGAGTCGTCGATGCCGTCATCAGCAGGATCGTCGACATCCTTCTCTCCGTCCCGCCCGTGCTGGTGGTGATCGTCGTCGCGGGCATCATCGGCCCGAGTGTGCCGATGCTGGTCGCAGTGATCGCGGGACTGTCCTGGCCGGCATCGGCCCGGATCGCTCGAGGCGTGGTACTGGGGATCAAGGAGCAGGAGTTCATCCAGGCTGCCCGCGTCTCGGGTTCGGGCAACGGATTCATCATGCTGAGGCATCTCCTGCCCGGGGTGCTCCCTCCGGTGACGGTTGCGGCGACTCTGCTCGTCTCTGAGGCGGTACTCCTCGAGTCGGCCCTGTCATTCCTCGGCGCCGGCGTCCGGCCGCCGCAGGCGAGCTGGGGGAACATGCTCACGGAGGCGCAGTCTCTGGCCGTGCTCTCGTCGATGCCGTGGCTRTGGCTGCCGCCCGGGATCTTGATCGCCGTGACCGTGCTGTCCGCGATGGCGGTCGGCGATGGGATCCGGGACGCGATCGACCCACGGAGGAACGCATGAGCTTGATCGAAGACGAGCGCCCCCTCCTCGAGGTGACGGCTCTCAGCGCGGGGATTTCCACGAAGGGCTCGAGCAGTGCCATCCTTCGGGGCGTCGACGTGAGCATTCGTCGCGGAGAAATGATCGGCATCGTCGGAGAGAGCGGATCGGGTAAGAGCATGACGGCCCTCTCGGTGCTCGGTTTGCTACCCGGGGCGGTGAGAGTCACTTCCGGGTCCGTGGTCTTCGACGGCGAGGATCTGGTATCCGCCACGCCGGCGACCATGCGGCGGGTACGAGGCGGCCGCATCGGCATGATCTTCCAGGACCCGATGACGACCCTCGACCCCGTCGTGCGCGTGGGACGACAGATCGAGGAGGCCTACCGCATCCACCACCCCCGAGCGTCGCGATCGTCGGCGAGAAACAGGACAGCCGAGGTGCTGGAGCTGGTCGGGGTGCCGGATGTCCGCCGTCGAATGGAGCAGTACCCGCATCAGTGGTCGGGCGGGATGCGACAGCGGGCGGTCATCGCCATGGCGCTGGTGAACGATCCGGAGCTGATCATCGCGGACGAACCTACGACGGCGCTCGACGCGACCATCCAAGCGCAAGTCCTGGAGGTGCTCGCGCGCGTGCGCCGAGATCTCGGGGTGGCCGTCATGCTGATCACACATGATCTCGGGGTTGTCGCTCAGTACGCCGATCGTGTCGTCGTGATGTACGCCGGTCGGGTCATGGAGTCGGCCACGACGACGGAGCTCTTCCGGGACAGCCGGCACCCGTACTCGCGCGCGCTCATCAGCAGCAGGCCGAGCCTTGCCCGCCCCGGCGAGCGCCTCGCGGCGATCCCCGGCCAGCCTCCGGCGCTGGACGGACTCACCGAAGGCTGCCCGTTCTTCGCCCGGTGCTCCGCGCCCCTGCGGTCGTCGCGCTGCGTCACCGAACCCACATCGCTCGCAATGAGTATCGACGGGCGCGTCAGCGCCTGCCACTACAGGAACCCCGAGGAGCAGCCCTGATGGCAGACAGCACCGGACCCCGTCCCCCGCTCCTCGAGGTCGACGACCTGGTCGTCCAGTATCGGGCTGCGCGTCGCCAGGTGGTGCGCGCGGTCGACGGTGTGTCTTTTCGGGTCGACGCCGACGAGGCGATCGGCATCATCGGCGAATCCGGATGCGGGAAGACGACGACCGGCAAGGCGATCGCTCAACTCGAGGAGCCGCGCCGAGGGCGCATCGCGTTCCGCGGTGAAGACCTCGTGACCGCGTCCCGCGCGCGGCGGCGCGAGCTGAGGCGGAAGATCCAGTTCGTCTTCCAGGACCCGCAATCCTCACTCAACCCCCGCATGACGGTCCAGGAGATCATCGCCGAACCCCTTCGCGCCTTCGGCGAGTGGAAGGGAAGAGCGTCGTACGACAGAGTGTCGGACCTGCTCGAGCTGGTCGGCCTCGGCGCGAGCACGCTGACGCGGTACCCGCACGAGTTCTCCGGGGGGCAGCGTCAACGGATCGGAATCGCGCGAGGTCTCGCCCTCGATCCAGAGCTGCTGATCCTGGACGAGCCGGTCTCGGCGCTCGATGTCTCCATCCAGGCGCAGATCCTGAACCTGCTGATGGATCTTCGCGGCCGTCGGTCGCTCGGATACGTGATGATCTCGCACGACCTCGACGTCGTCCGGCACGTCACGGATCGCGTCGTCGTGATGTACCTCGGAAACGTGGTCGAGGAAGGGCCTTCGCAGCAGGTGCTGAGCGCCCCCGTGCATCCCTATACCGCAGCGCTCGTCTCGGCCACTCCGCCGTCCGGTCCGGGAGAAGCGCGTGAAAGGATCGTGTTGAACGGCGACGTTCCCTCTCCTCTCAATCCACCCTCGGGATGTCGCTTCCGCACTCGTTGCTGGCGCGCCGACGCCCGGTGCGCGCAGGAGCGGCCGGAGATGACGCCGATCGGATTCGGCAGATCCGTCGCCTGCTTCCACCCGCTCGACGTCGCTGTCGCCGTGGCAGGGGCTTCAGCATGACTGGGGGGATCGCCGTCGGCATGGATGTCACGGATCTTGCGACACCGGTCGTCGTGATCGAGCGGGACGTGCTCCATCGGAACATCGCCGAGATGGCGGCGTATGCGTCGGGGCTCGGGATCGCGCTCCGCCCGCATTGGAAGACGACGAAGAGTGCGCAAGCGGCCCGCCTTCAACTGCAGGCAGGAGCGGCGGGTCTCACAGCCGCCACTTCAGCGGAGGTGCGGGCCCTTTCCGAATTCGACGTGCCGTCGGTGTTCTGGGCTTTTCCACCCGTGGGCAAGGAGCGGGTTCGCGCCGCGATCGACGCAGCGCTGAGGACAGATCTCATCGTCGGCACCGATTCCGTCGAGGCGGTCGCAGCGCTCGCAGAAGCAGCCGCCTCGGCGGGAATCGTGATCACGGTGCGGTTGGACATCGACTCGGGCCTGGGGCGCACGGGCGTCGCACCGGAGCGTGCTCTTGCGGTCGCTCGCGAGCTCGGCAGCATGGCAGGCCTCAGGCTTGACGGCGTGTGGACGCATGAGGGGCATGTGCAGGGCATGGGAGCCCACCCCGAACTCCGGTATCAAGCGGGGTTGGCTGCAGGGCGTCTCATCGTGCAGGTGGCGGAGGCCATCCGCGCTGACGGCATCGACCTCGCGACGGTTTCGGTGGGGTCGACGCCGGGTGTCCGTTCGGCGCCTACGGTCGCCGGTGTGACGGAGGCCCGGCCCGGCACTTACGTCCTCGGCGATGAGAACCAGGTCGCGATCGGGACGATCTCGCCCGACGACGTCGCCGTCAGCGTGTACAGCCGTGTCGTCAGCACCGAGTCGTCCGGCTGGGCGATCATCGACGCCGGGATCAAGGCGATGAGCAGCGATGGGAGCATGCACGGCGACGGCCGCATCGGCACCGTCGTCTCGGGCGGGGGCGGAGTCGTGTCGACAGGGCACGAGGAGCATGGCTTTCTGCGCGACGCGGAGAATCCAGCGGTCGGTGACGTCGTTCGGATCAGGCCCAATCACGCATGCGGTGTGATCAACATGCACTCCGCCGTCGCCGTGGCTCACGAAGGCGTCGTAGTCGACGTCTGGCGCACTCTCGCCCGGCACTGACCGCTTTTCATCAACAGAACACTCGAGGAGAGCACGATGGATCAGATCACGACCGACCAGGCGCCGCCGCCGGCGGGGCCTTACTCGCAGGCGGTCGCCAGCGGTGGACTGGCCTTTCTCGCCGGCCAAGGACCGTTCGACGCCCAGGGGCGGCGGGTGGGAGACAGCTTCGCCGACCAGGTGCATCGCACGTTCCAGAATCTGGAGACGGTGGCACAGGCCGCCGGTTCATCGCTGACGCGCGCTGTTCGCCTCGGCGTGTATCTGCGGAGCCTCGACCAGTTCGCCGAGTTCAACCAGATCGCCCGCGGATATCTCGCCGAGCCGTACCCGGCGCGCACCACCATCGAGGCCGCCCTGCGCGGCTTCGATATCGAGATCGACGCGATCATCGAGGTCGATGCCGTCCCGTCGGCATCGGGCGAGTAGGGGAGGAGGAGAGACGATGCGCATCGCTTCATGGAACGTGGACGGCGCAGAGCATGCGGTCGTTCACGAGGGCGGCCGATGGTTCCTCGTGAGCGAGCTGCTGAGCGGCCGCATCCGCACCGTGAACGACCTTATTCGAGGCGGCGAGAGCGTGCTCGAGACTCTGCGTGCGGCGCTGAGCACGGGACCGCTCGCCGCCTCGGTGGAACCGTCGCGCGGGACGGTGCTCCCTGCGCTGCCGCATCCCGCGAACATCATTGCGATCGGGCGCAACTACGTCGATCACACGAGCGAGGAGGATGTGGCGCCCCCCAGCCGGCCGGAGATGTTCCTGAAGCACACGTCAGCGGTCAACGCGGACGACGCTTCGATCTCGTGGGATCCTCGCTACACGGACAACGTCGACTGGGAAGCCGAGCTCGCGGTTGTGATCGGCCGCGATGCGCGTGACGTCGATGCCGCTGATGCGCTCGATCACGTCTTCGGATATGCCGCCTTCAATGATTTGACGGCACGAGACCTGCAGTTCGGTGACGCGCAATGGGCGCGGGGCAAATCCCTGGAAGGGTTCGCGCCCGTGGGGCCATGGATCGTTACGCGGGATGAGATCGAGGATCCGCAAAGGCTGAGGCTCACGTGTCGGGTCAACGACGTCGTGGTTCAGGACGCGACGACCGCGGACATGATCTTCAGCGTCGCGGAGATCATCAGCTTCTGCTCTCGGGCTTTCACGCTCAAGGCGGGAGATGTGATCGCGACCGGGACGCCCGGAGGCGTCGGCGCATTTCGAGAGCCGCCGATCTGGCTGCGTGACGGCGATGTGATCAGCATCGAACTGGAGAACGTCGGAACGCTGACCAATCGATGCTCTGTGAAGGATGCGAGCTCGGCCGGCGGATCCGCCATGGGCGTTCGGAATTGATGCGGGAGGATGTCGTGCTGAGGAGGGGCACGTCACCGTTCGACGCGATCGCGCATCCTGTGCGGCGTGAACTGCTCGCCGCGTTGCGCGACGCGCCACGACCGCTTTCCGTTTCGGCTCTGGGCGCCTTCTGCAAGGTCTCGCGATCGACGGCATCGAGGCACCTCGATGTCCTCCATTCTCACGGCTTCGTGGCGGTGACGCGCTGGCAGACGTCGGCGCTGTACGTCCTCGTGCCGAAGACGTTCGTCACGATCGACGACTGGTTGTGGCCGTTCTTCGACACGACCGGCGAATCGGAGAGCGCAGGGGAACCAGGGTGACCGGGGTCGTCCGGGCGGACTGACGACTCGTCCCGCACGGCGCCCGCGGCACCGGGATCCCGCACCGATCGCGCGCGGAAGTGCCGGACCCGCGTCACTCCAGCGGGAAAGTCGCCTCGACGCGCAGGCCGCCCGCGGGCAGGGCGGTCAGCTCGAGCGCCCCACCCAGCACGTCGACGATCGAACCGGCGATCGCCAGGCCCAGTCCGGATCCGCCGTGGGCGCCGTCCCGCGTGCGCCCGGCGCCGCGCTGGAACGGCTCGACCAGGGTGGCGACCACGGCTGGGTCGAGCCGGTCTCCGGTGTTCTCGACGACCAGCGCACCCTGCCCGCCGAGACGGAGCGTGCGCACGGTGGCGGATCCGCCGGAGGGCAGATTGTGCACGAGGGCGTTCTGCACGAGGTTCAGGGCGAGCTGGTCGAGCAGCGCCGCGTCTCCGCGGACCATGACCGGGTCGCCGACCGCGTCGAGCCGCACGTCGTGGGAGGCCGCGACCTCGTGCAGCAGCTCGACCGCGCCCTCTGCGGCGAGCGAGAGGTCGACCGGGGTGCGTGCCGGCGGGCGGGCGTCCAGCCGCGCAAGCAGCAGCAGTGCTTCGGTGAGCGCGATCGCGCGCTCGTTCGCGGCGCGGAGGCGCACGAGCAGCTGCGGGACATCCGGATCCGGATCCGCGTCGGCGACGTCGAGCAGCGCGCGGGTGATCGCGAGCGGGGTGCGCAGCTCGTGTGACGCGCTCGCTGCGAACCGGCGTTCGCGCTCCATGTCGTGCTGGATGCGGTCGAGCATGCCGTCGAACACGTCGGCCAGGCGACGGAACTCGTCGTCCCCGCCCGGCAACGCGATCCGGGCGCCCAGGTCCCCGTCGCCTACTGCGCGCGCGGTGTCGGCCATGATCGCGAGCGGCCGCAGCACACGCCCGGCGAGGAGCCAGCCGCCGAGCACGCTCACGACGATGAGCGCGAGCAGCCCTCCGGATGCGGCGGGGACGAAAGCGCGAATGAGGTCGGTGCGATTCGGGGCCCAGCTTTCGCCGGACAGGGGGTCGGAGCTGTAGACCGGGCCATCGGGGATGTAGCGCAGCAGCCACAGTGCCACCACGCCGAGCAGCACGGCCCCGGCGATCGCGACCAGCGCCACGTAGCTGAGCGTCAGCCGCCATCGCACCGACAGGCCTGCGGCGCGGACGGGGCGGGGCGGGAGGGCGGAGCTCGACGGCGCGTCAGGCATTCCCGGTGCGCCCCGGCATCGACGCGTCCTGGTCCGTCGTCTCGTCGACCGCCTCCGCGTCCGACTCGCCGGAGGTATCCCCGTCGACATCGATCCGGTAGCCGACCCCCGGCACGGTGAGGATCACCCGCGGCTCCCCGAGCCGCTTGCGCAGCGCCGAGACGGTGATGCGCACCGCGTTCGTGAACGGATCCGCGTTCTCGTCCCAGGCGCGCTCGAGCAGCTCCTCGGCGCTGATCACGCCGCCGCCGGCCTCGACGAGCACCTGCAGCACCGCGAACTGCTTGCGCGTGAGGGCGACGTAGCGTCCGTCGCGGTACACCTCGCGGCGGAACGGGTCGAGCCGGATGCCGGCCAGCTCGTGCACCGGCGGCGTCGACCGCGGGGCGCGCCGGGCCAGCGCCCTGATCCGCAGGATCAGCTCGCGCATCTCGAACGGCTTGGTCAGGTAGTCGTCGGCGCCGAGCTCGAAGCCGGTGGCCTTGTCATCCAGACGATCGGCGGCCGTGAGCATGAGGATCGGCAGGCCGGATCCGGACGCGACGATCGCCTGCGCGATGTCATCGCCGCTCGGGCCCGGGATGTCCCGGTCGAGCACGGCCACGTCGTAGGCGTTGATGTCCAGCAGCTCCAGGGCGACGTGCCCGTCTCCGGCGGTGTCCGCGGCGATCGCCGCGAGGCGCAACCCGTCTCGGACCGCTCCGGCCAGGGTGGGTTCGTCCTCGACGATCAGCACGCGCATGCCAGAAGCCTAAGCACACCGGCATATCGCGGGTGTATGCGAAAACGCGAACGGGCGCACAACGTCCGCCTCGATGGAGTGGAGGCATGGACACGAACACCTCTGCTCCTCTGCGACCCGGATCCGCGCCGGAATGGATCCTGCACCGGGAGCCCGACGCCGACGCACGGCGTACGGCGGAACGGATGCCCGCACCGCGGCACCCGGCGTCGAGGGCGCCCCGGCGGCACCGTCCGCTGTTCCGGTTCTTCGCCACGCTGGCGGTGCTCGCACTGCTGGGCGCCGGCACCGCGGCCGCGGTGATCACGGCGGCCGTCACCGCGCGGCCCGACTATCCGGGGCCGGTGGCCGCGGGCGACGACGGATCCCCGTCCGCGCGCAGCGGCGGCATGCCGACTGCAGAGGACGGCTACCTCGCGGACGGCGACTCGGTGGCGCTGTCGGACGATGTACCCGCGGTCGCGAAGCTGGAACCCGCTCTGCGCGAGGCGCTGGGGCAGGCGCTCGCCGCGGCCGAGGAAGACGGGCTCGAGCTGCGGGTGGCGAGCGGCTGGCGCTCGAAGGCGTACCAGGCCTGGCTGCTGCGCGATGCCGTGCGCACCTACGGATCCGAGGCCGAGGCGTCGCGGTGGGTCGGCACCCCGGAGACGTCGCTGCACGTCAAAGGTCAGGCGGTCGACATCGCCCCGTACGACGCCGCGGACTGGCTGAACCGCCATGGCGCGCAATTCGGGCTGTGCCGCACGTACGACAACGAGGCCTGGCATTTCGAGCTGAACCCGTCCGCGATCGACGAGGGCTGCCCGACGATGTACCGCGATCCGACCGAGGATCCCCGGATGCGGGGCTGATCGGGCCGGGCGGCGCGGATCCGCCGCCCTCCCTCTGTTCACTGGTCGCAGATTGCGGTTCTGAGCACATGAAACCCGCAATCTGCGACCAGCGAGCGGGGTGGAGTCCGAGACGGATGGGGTGGCCGGCGAACGTGGCGCTCGGCGAACGTGGCGCGGCCTGGTTGCCGGGGCGGATTACTTGTAGAAGCCGTCGCGCAGGTTGATGCCGTGCTCGAGCCAGGCCTTGAGCGCCGCGAGCATGCCGGTCCAGCCCTCGCAGTTGCCGAAGGCGCTCTTCGCACCGCCCGAGGTCGCGCGCCACGTCGACTCGGTGATGGTGACGAGGGTGCGTGCGCCGTCATCGATCGGGGCGAAGGCGAACACCGTGCGGGTGGTGCCGGTGTCGTTGCTGCCGGGCGCGGCCGCCCACTCGATCACGATGCGCTCCGGAGCCTTCGCCTCGACCACCACGACGGGGAAGCGTCCGGGGAAGTCGGCGAAGTCCCAGGTCACGTCGGCGCCGGGTTCGAGACGGCCCCGGGCTCCGCCGGTGGTGAAGTAGTGCGAGAGCTGCGCCGGATCGGCGACCGCCTCGTAGACCTCCGCCGGCGGACGGGAGACGCGGCCAGAGACGGAGAAGGACAGTTCTGTGAGCGGAGCCATGTCCGCAGCGATTTCGATCTGAGACATGTTGTAAGATTACAACATGAATGCGGGGGAGGGAACCGAGGACGACGATCTGGTCTTCAAGGCGCTCGCCGCTCCCGTCCGCCGCCGGATGCTCGACGCCTTGCGCGCGGCGCCGCGAACGACGGGTGAGCTGTGCGCGTGCTTCCCCGAGCTCGACCGCACTACCGTGCTGCAGCACCTGAAGGTGCTCGAGCGCGCCGAGCTCGTGATCGGCCGTCGCGAGGGCAGGGAGCGGCACCTCACACTCGCCCCGCTGCCGATCAAGCGGATCCACGACCGCTGGATCGGCGCTTACGCCGCGGCCGCCGTCCAGCTGCTGGACGACCTCGACCGAGGCTGATGCGGCGACGGCCGAGCCGTTGACCGAGTCGCCTCTGTGGGGTCGTTGAGCGAGCACGGCCGGAGGTCGAGCGAGACGAAACGGAGCGGGCCGCGTTTCGACTCGATCGCTTCGCGTCCTCGCTCAACGACCCGGGGGAGACGTGACGCGGTCTCGGATCCTTCAGCCCTCCGGCGCCATCTCGAAGTCGTACCAGGCCGGCACCGGACGGCCGGGGAACGCTTCGTGCCACAGGGCCGACATGCTCAATTCGCCCTCGCGGAGGTTCGGCACCTCGAAGCGCTCCTCGAGGATCCGACCTGCCGCGTCGGTGTCTCCGGTGGCGAGGGCGGCGCGGATCTCCACGACGCGGAACCGCCCGAGCGTGCGCAGCGCGGCGGGCAGCGTCTCGACCAGGGTGCGCGCCTCATCGGCGCGCCCATCGGAGAGCAGCGTTTCGGCGAGTTCGAGCGCGAGCGGCACGAGGTCGGGGGCGAGTTCGCGCGCCTCGGCGAGCCGGCTGATGCCCTGCTCCTGCGCCGCGGAGCCGCCGTCGGATTGGCGCAGGGCGAGGCCGAGCCCGCGCAGTGCCCAGGCACTGCGTCGATGCCGCAGCGATGCCTCGTAGTGCGAGATCGCGGTGCCGTGCTCGCCGCGCGCATGCGCGATGGTGGCGCGGTGATAGTGCGTCAGCCAGGTCGAGGGGGCCTCGGCGAGGAGGTGGTCCCACTCGTCTCCGGTGACATAGGAGGCCGGGGCGACGGACGGATCCGGTTCCGTGACTCCCGCAGTCGGGTCGGTCGAATCGGGGGTGCCGTCGAGCAGGAAGGCCCAGTACGCGCCCTCGTCCCCGTCGCGCACGAACCGCACTCCGGGCAGGGACGCGAACGTCGAGCCCGCCCGCGCGGCGAGCTCCTGCTCGAGCGCACCCCAGGGCGACCCCACCGACAGCAGCGCATCCGGAGAGATTTCGGCAGCGGCTTCGAGCCGGGCGATGCCGGCGGATCCGGCGGCCTCCGCCGCCTGCAGCACCTGGGCGCCGACGACGGCCACGTCCTCGTTCCAGGATCCGTCGAGGTTCGGATCCGAAAGCGCCAGCGGCAGGAACGTCTCGGTCCACTCCCACGTGGCGCCGCCGGGCATGCGCAGATGCTCGTACTGGGTGGCGGCGAGCCCGGCCTGGATCTCGAAATAGGCGCCGGTCTCGCCGCCGAGCCAGTCGCACCACCGGCGCCCGCCCGGGGTGTCGCCCCAGACGAACAGCTTGCGGCCGACCAGGGGCGCGGTCGAGACGTGCGCGAGGCCGGATCCGTCCGCGTCGACGGCGGCGATCCAGGGCCGCGGTGCCGGCGCGCCTGGAGTGGCGTCCGCCGCGAGGCCGGGRGCSAGGTCGAAGAAGTAGTCCGCRGCGGCGGGTGCGGASGCGGGGMRKCGKGGATCCGTCTCGGTCAGGTCCACCCGGCCGAGCGYGCCGTCGTAGCCGGTCATGTAAGCGTGCGTCGCCGGTGCGAACACCCGGCTGCCCTCGGTCTGGGCGACGGCGATGTTCGTCCACCAGTACATCCCGGTCTCGCGATCGCGCGGGTTGCGCACCCGCACCCGCACGTGCAGGGCGGCGCCGTCGAGCGTCGCGTCGAGCTGCAGGATCAGCCCGCGCACGCGCTCGTACTCCCACATCCGCAGGATCGGCTCGCCGTCGGCGCCGGTGATCTCGGCGGCGTACAGCGGGGAGCAGGTCAACGGCCAATGGCCGCGCATGCCGATGTTCCACTCTGCTCCGCCGGAGAACCAGGCGTCGCGCAGGGCGAGGTTCGCCGGCTGCAGGATCGCGTTGCGGTACACGAGGTCGCGGCCGGTGACCTTGTCGAACAGGCGCACGAGCCGTCCGCCCAGATTGAGCGCGAACTCGGCGCGCAGTTGCTCGTTCTCCAGCACGGCGACGCGCATCGGCGCCGGTGTGCGCTCGCGGTCGTAGCCGTCCTGGAGCAGGTACGGATGGATCGACGAGACCTGCCCGTACCGGATGTTGGCCGCCATCTCGGCGGGCAGCCCCTCGGTCGTGGCCTCATACGGCGCCTGCGGCATGGCGGCGATCGCGGGGAGGGGGTTCGCGGATCCGACGGGGGCGGTGGGGAGGACGACCTGGGTGACGGTCAACGTTGCGCTCATCGTTCCCCAGTATCCACGCCGGGGCTGTGCGCCGGGAAGGAATCGGATCCGGATCCGCCTCGGCTTCCATCTTCGAGTCGTCCCCTCCAGTACGACCTATGGACCGTGCTCAGGGGGACGACTCGAAGGTGGAGCCCCCACGTACGATGCCGGCTGCGGCGGGATCGGGTCGGAGCGCCCGCGTACGCTGAGCGGGTGCCCGAGTTCCCGTACGCCCGCCTGCGCCGGTTCCCCGACGTGGAGGCACCGAACCTGCAGGCGTGGGACGCGACGGATGAGCTCCTCGTCGACGCGGCACAGGTCGTCGCTGCCGAGCACGGGATCGACGAATCCGCGATCGCCGTGATCGGGGACGGATACGGCGCGCTCACGCTGCCTCTCCTCACTGCGGGCCTGGACGGCGTGCGGGTGCACCAGGATCTGGTGACGGGGCGCCGGGCACTGGCCCGCAATGCGGCCGAACTCGGGGCGGCGGGCTTCGCTGCGCACGAACTCGACGCCGAGCTGCTGCGCGACGCGCGGCTCGTGCTGCTGCAGCTGCCGAAGGGGCTCGCCGAGCTCGAGGAGATCGCGGATGCGGTCGCGCGCTGGGCGGCGCCCGACGTCACGTTGCTTGCCGGCGGACGCGTGAAGCACATGACCCTGGCGCAGAACGACGTGCTCGCCCGGTTCTTCGGGCGGGTGCAGCCGCAGCGTGCGGAGCGGAAGTCGCGCCTGATCGTCGCGGCGGATCCGCAGCCGGTGCTTTGGGGCCTGCCGTTCCCGGTGTCGACGACGCATCCTGAGTTCGGGCTCACGCTGTGCGCGCACGGCGGGGCGTTCGCCGGCGACCGCATCGACATCGGCACCCGGGTGCTGCTGAACGTGATGCGCGAGCGGGCTCCGGAGCTCGCCGCCCTGGCCGCACGGGAGGGGTTSRCCGCCSTCGACCTCGGCTGCGGCACCGGCGCGCTCGCCGCGTCGCTGGCCCTCGGGGTGCCGAGTGCGCACGTCGTCGCCACCGACCGTTCCGCCGCGGCGGTGCAGTCGACCCGCGCCACGATGGCGGCTAACGGCATCGCCGACAGGGTGACCGTGACGCTCGACGACGCCGGATCCGAGATCCCGGACGGATCCGTCGACCTCGTGCTGCTGAACCCGCCGTTCCACCTCGGCGCCAGCGTCCATGAAGGGGCAGGACGCCGGCTCATCGACGCGGCCGCGCGGCTGCTCCGTCCCGGCGGCGAAGTATGGACCGTGTTCAACTCGCACCTCGACCACCGTCGCGCGCTCGCCGCCGCGGTCGGCGAGACCGACCAGCTCACGCGCACCCCGAAGTTCACGGTCACACGGTCCGTGCGGCGCTGACCGCCTGACGGACCCGGTCCGACGCGCGTCTCGTGCCAATCCGAACGCAGGGGCCACGCCTCAGGCGAGGTGTTCGGTGCGTGCTCGTCCGCCAAGTCGGGGTGGGGTGCTGGTGCCGGGTGGGGGCAGGAACCACACTCTGGACGCACCGGGAGCTGCGGGTGCGGGTTCGATGCAGTCTTCGGCCGACGTCACCCGCTGGCCCGACCGAACGTGGCAGGGTCGACGGGGCGCTTCGCGCGGGGCAGATTCGCGACCACGAGCAGGTACGAATCCGTGACCAGGTCGTCTATCAGCGGCGTCGGCAGGCCGCCTGAGGGGCGCATTGTGATCCAGTGCTTCTTGTTCATGTGATAGCCCGGCGTGATCGCGTCGTACTGTTCCCGGAGCGCCTTGCCGTCTTCCGGGTCGGTCTTCAGGATGACGATCGGCTCTCCGGTCACGTCGGTGAGCAGCATGAAGACCCGGTCGCGGACTTTGTAGACCTCCCAGCCGGGCCCGAACGGGTGCTCCAGGCCGGCGCCGGGGAGCTCTTCCGCGCAGGCCCGAGCCCGCTCCTGCAGTTCCTCGCCCTTCATGCGATCCCTCTCATCCCGTCGCGCGCACCCTAGGTCACCGACCTCGGATTTGCCACGGGATCAGGTTCTCGTTACGTTGGAATGCGGGCCTGATGGCCCAAGACCAGTCCGCGGCCGCGTCCTTCTTTCGATTCTGCTGTGCACGAAGAGGCGTGGGCGTACGGTCGATGATCTCTGTTGAGGATCCGAAATCCTCCTCCTGCGCCGCCAGCATGGCTTGGTTCGAAACGGCCCTGTGATCATCACCCGGGCGAGACCGATGCAGGCCTCCCCTCGAGGTGAGGCCGCGGGGGAAACGTGTCCGAAACCGCTCTGGAAGCGCGTCATCTGTTCAAGGTGTTCGGGAGGAATCCGAACCAGGCCGTCCGCCGGCTGAAGGCCGGCGAGACCCGATCCGAGGTCGCCGACGCCGGCACCGCCGCTGTCATCGACGCGAGCTTCACCGTCAACCGCGGCGAGATCTTCGTCATCATGGGACTGTCCGGATCCGGCAAGTCCACCATCATCCGCATGCTCAACGGCCTGCACGAGGCGACCGACGGCTCCGTGCTCGTCGCCGGGGATCCGATCACCGGCATCCCGGCGTCGCGTCTGCGTGAGATCCGCCGCGACCGCGTATCGATGGTGTTCCAGCACTTCGCCTTGCTGCCGCACCGCACCGTGGCCGCGAACGTGGCCTACCCGCTCGAGCTGAAGGGCATCGGCAAGGCCGAGCGCCTGGCCAAGGCCGAGGAGATCCTGGGTCTCGTCGGCCTCGAGGGGCAGGGCGAGAAGCTGCCGTCCGAACTCTCCGGCGGCATGCAGCAGCGCGTGGGCATCGCCCGTGCGCTCGCGGCCGACAGCGACATCCTGCTGATGGACGAGGCGTTCAGCGCGCTGGATCCGCTGATCCGCCGGGAGATGCAGGAGCAGCTGCTCGAGCTGCAGCAGAAGCTGCAGAAGACCATCGTGTTCATCACGCACGACCTGAACGAGGCCATGTTCCTCGGCGACCGCATCGCGGTGATGCGCGACGGCCGCATCGTGCAGATCGGCACGCCAGAGGACATCCTCACGGACCCGGCCAACAGCTATGTCGAGCAGTTCGTGCAGGACGTCGACCGCGCCCGGGTGCTCACCGCGGCGAACGTCATGGAGCGTCCGCGCCCCGTCGTCTCCGAGAACGCCGGTCCGCGCACCGCGCTCAAGCAGATGCGCGACGCCTTCATGTCGGCGACGTACGTCGTCGGCCGCGACCGCAAGCTCATCGGCATCGTCACCGACCGTGACGTCGTCAAGCTGATCCGCCGCGGSGAGAGCACSMTSACSTCGGTGCTCAAGCCCGCTACGCAGGTCGTCGACGAGGACGAGATCCTGATGAACCTGTTCATCCCGGCCGTGGAATCCCCAGTGCCGCTCGCCGTCGCCGACGCGGAGGGGCGCCTCGTCGGCGTGATCCCGCGCATCACGCTGCTCGCCGCGCTCGGCCCTGGCCCTGGTGCCACCGGCGAGATCAACCTGCCGGTGCTGCCGCTGCCGCAGGCGGAGGTCGACGCCATCCTCGACGACGGCTGGACGGCGCCGACCGCCGGAAACACGCCGACCACGTCGCCCACCCCGGATGCGCCGAACGAGGAGATCACCCGATGAACGTCCTGCCCATCGGATCCTGGGTCGCTGTCGCGGTCGACTGGATCAAAGCCAACCTGGACGGCCTGCTGCACGTCATCTCGACCGTCGTGTCGTTCCTCGTCGACGGCCTGAGCTTCCTGCTGCTGATGCCCTGGTTCTACGTCGTGATCATCATCGCGGCGCTGATCGCCTGGCTCGTCCGCTCGTGGCGCCTGGCGATCGGCACCGTGATCTCGTTCGGACTGATCGTCGCGATGGGCCTGTGGGTCCCCGCGATGCAGACGCTTGCGCTCGTGCTCGTCGCCGGTGTCGTCACCGTGCTGATCGCGATCCCGCTCGGGATCTGGTCGGCCCGGAACGCCACCGTGCGCGCGGTGCTCAAGCCCGTGCTCGACTTCATGCAGACGATGCCCGCCTTCGTCTACCTCATCCCCGCGATCGTGTTCTTCAGCATCGGCGTCGTGCCGGGCCTCGTGGCCACGGTCATCTTCGCGCTGCCGCCCGGCGTGCGCTTCACCGAGCTCGGCATCCGCGGGGTCGACTCCGAGACCGTCGAAGCCGGGCAGTCGTTCGGCGCGACGCCGGGCCAGATCCTGCGCGGCATCCAGTTGCCGCTCGCGATGCCGACGATCCTGGCCGGCGTCAACCAGGTGATCATGCTCGCGCTCTCGATGGCCGTCATCGCCGGTATGGCCGGCGCCGACGGGCTCGGCAAGCTCGTGGTCGAGGCGATCTCGACCGTCAACATCGCCAAGGGCGTCGAGGCCGGTCTCGGCGTCGTGCTGATCGCGGTCTTCCTCGACCGGGTCACCGCGTCGCTGGGGTCGCTGGGGCAGCACCCCGGGTCGCTGCTCGGCGTGCTGGCGCGCCGCCGTTCGGCGCGGCGCCTGGCCGCGGCGTCCGCGGTCGCCGACCAGGTCCCCGAAGCATCCCTGGAGGAGAAGGAGCTGCAGCATGCGTAAGAGCAGGATCACCGCCCTCGCGGCGCTCGGCGTCGCGGCTGCCCTCACCCTGGCCGGATGCGCGAGCGAYGGCGCCGGTGGCACCCTCGAGATGGCAGGCAAGGCGCCGGCGAACGATGCCGGATCCGGTGACAAGGGCACGATCACGATCGGGTTCCTGCCCAGCTGGACGGACGGGCTCAGCACCGCGTACCTGCTGCAGGACCAGCTCGGCAAGATGGGCTACGACGTCAAGATGCAGACGCTCTCCGACGCGGGACCGCTGTATGCGGGGCTGTCGCAGGGGGATGTGGACATCTTCCCGTCGGCGTGGCCCGAGGTCACGCAGAAGGCGTACATGGACAAGTACCTGGGGTCGATCGACGACCTCGGGACGTACTACGACAACGCCCGCCTCACGATCGCGGTGCCGAAGTACTCCGATATCGACTCGATCGACGAGCTCAAGGGCAACGCCTCGAAGTTCGGCGGCAAGATCATCGGCATCGAGCCGGGTGCCGGCCTCACCGCCCAGACCCAGAAGATGATGCCGGAGTACGGCCTCGGCGGCGAGTATCAGCTCGTGACCTCGTCGACCGCGGCGATGCTCACCGAGCTCAAGTCGGCGACGGACAAGAAGCAGGACATCGCGGTGACCCTGTGGCGTCCGTTCTGGGCCAACAGCGCCTACCCCGTGAAGGACCTCAAGGATCCGAAGGGCGCCATGGGCAAGCCCGAGGGGCTGCACTTCCTCGGCGCGAAGGACTTCGCGAAGAAGCACCCGGACGCCGCCGCGCTGATCGGCAAGATCAAGCTCGACGACGCGCAGTACGGCTCGCTCGAGGACATGGTCGTGAACCAGTTCGGCGAGGGCAAGGAGCCCCAGGCGATCGATGCCTGGGTCGAGAAGTACGGCAGTGAGTTCGACTGGGCGAAGAAGTAGGGCCGCGGTTCGCCTGACCCGGCTGTGTGTGACGCCTGCAGGACCCCGATACGGATGCACGACCAGATCCGAGAACGGGCCCTGCAGGCGTCGCATGGTCCTGCAGTCGTCGCAGAGCCCCAGGCCCACAGGGTCGAGGCCGCTATGCTGTACCCCCGTGGGGTATTGGATCCGTGGCCGGGACACGTCGTCGACGTGGTCGCTGCGGATCCTGCTCCTCGTCTCCGCGGTGATCGTCGGACTTCTCGGCATGCATGTACTCGCGGGGCACGGCACGTCGGCGACCGCGGAGCACGCCGTGCACGGCGTGATGGCGGGTACCGCGGCTACCGCACACGTCGCGGACACTCAGGCGCCGACGCGCACGACGGGTTCGACATCCGCGAGTGAAGCCATGACGGCCCGCGACGCGATGGCTGCACCGACGCAGGGCTGCGCGGACTGTGCCGAGCACGCCGTGATGGCCCCGTCCTGCACGCTCGCGCCGATCGCCACCGCCGCACTTCCGGGGCCTCCCGCGGAAGACCTCCGTCCTGCGCTCGCCGTCGTCGTCGCGTCCTCCGCGGCGGTCACGGCAGAGCCCCGCCCTCCGAGCATGGCCGCCCTCTGCATCAGTCGCAGATGAGCCGGATCCGGCGCGTCCCGCATACCCCGCTCCGCGGGCGGACGCGCCGGAACGGCTTCGCGCCCGCCCTCCGGCGGTGCGCGTCATCGACGACGAAAGCAGAGAACGACATGACCATCCGAACCCTTCACCGTGCCCTCGCGATCGGGACGGTCGCCCTCGCCGGGACCGCCCTCACCGCCTGCGCGCCCACGACCGACCACTCCGGGATGCCGGGGATGACGCACGGCGCGTCCACCCCTGCCACCGGATCCGCACAGGGATCCGCGAACGATGCCGATGCGATGTTCGCGACCATGATGATCGGCCACCACCAGCAGGCCGTCGACATGAGCGACACGCTGCTCGCCAAGACCGGCGTGGATCCGCGGGTCGCCGACCTCGCGACCAGGATCAAGGCCGCGCAGGCGCCCGAGATCGCGACCATGCGCGACTGGCTCGATGGCTGGGGCGTGCCGTCTGCGGCCCCTGGATCCATGGGACACGGCGACGGCATGATGAGCGAGACCGACATGGCCGCGCTCGAGGCCGCGTCGGGCGCCGAGGCGGGGAAGCTCTTCCTGCGGCAGATGATCGCGCACCACGAGGGCGCGGTCGAGATGGCCCGCACCGAGAAGGGCGATGGCAAGGATCCTCGTGCCGTCGCTTTGGCGAGCACGATCATCGACGCCCAGACGGTCGAGATCGCCGAGATGAAGGGGCTCCTGGCGCAGCTCTGACGCCCTCCGCGGAACCTGCCTCCGCTCACTGGTCGCGAACTGCCCCCATTCCGCTCGAATGACGGCAATTCGCGACCAGTGAGCGGGTCTRCACCCGCCGCCGGCGACGGCGCTGTCGACCCGCCTGACCGGGATGCCGCGGGGGCTCAGACCTCGGCGGTGACCAGGGGATCCGGTGCCCGGCGCGTGACGACCCCACCTGCCTCGGTCGCGTAGCCGGTGCGCGCCCAGTACTCGTATCCTCCGTACAGCTCGCGCGTGTCCCGGCCGGCCGCGAGCAGGATCCGGGCCGTCGCCGTCGCGCCGTTGCAGCCCGGCCCCCAGCCGTAGACGATCAGCGTGCGGTCACGGGGGAGCTCGTGGATCCGCGCCTCCAGGCCGTGCGTGGGCAAGTGCAGGGCGCCGGCGATGTGGCCGTGATCCCACGACTCCCGGCGGCGCGTGTCGACGAGCACGGCCTCGCCTGCTGCGACGGCCTGTGCCGCGGCGACCACGTCTATCTCGTATGCCAGGCGTGCGTCGACGTGCGCGAGTCGCGCCGCGATGGATCCGTCTGCGGCGGCGATGTCGGCTCCGCTCATCTGCATCCTCCTCCGCCCAGGCTCAGCCGCGGGTGCGGGCCTCGTCGAGATAGGCGTATGCGGTCACCCGCGAGATGCCCAGTCGCTTCGCGATCGTCTCGATCGACTTGCGCATCTGGGTGGCTCCGCGCTGGTCGAGGCGCTCGAGCACGGTGATCTTGTCCTCGCGTGACATCTGCTCGACGGGGCGGCCGATCTCGGCGATCGCCTCGGTGATCATCGAGTCCATCACCGACACCAGATCGCTGCCGAAGTGCTCACGGGGGCCGTTGTCCGCCGCACCCTGCACGGGGAGCAGGGCCTCGAGCATGTTCCTGGCCTGCTGGATCGGGCTGAGGTCGACGTTGATGCAGAACGAGGCGATGATGTCGCCGGCAGCGTTGCGGAAGTACACCGATGAGCAGCGCAGCTCGCGACCGTCGCTCGTGAAGCCGCGGTATCCGAAGGCGTCGTGGTCCTTCTGCCGATCCTTCATCACGTCCAGGCCCAGCGAGGTCGACGGCCCGCCGACGGCGCGCCCGGTGACATGGCCGTTCTCGATGGCCATGATGGTGTGCCCGAGGTCGACGTCGGCGCCGTCGAGATTGTGCAGCACGACCTCGACAGAGGGACCGGCGGCCGTGGCCAGCGCCCGCATCACGGGGCGGTACAACCGCAGCACCTCCTCGGCGCTCTCGTACGTCTGGTGGGCGGCATCGCCGGCCAGTGCGGTCGCAGCGGCCTCCATCGTCGCCGGTTTCGCCATCATCCACCTCCACTTTACAAAAAGTCCAGCTAGTAGACATACTGTCTACGTCGCGGCTATCTTAGCGAGGACAGCCTTTCACGTCGAGGGCTGACCCCCGATCTCTCCCGCAGTTCCCGAGCAAGGAGGCTCCCATGGCAACAGTCGCATCACGCGGCCTCACGCCCCACCAGCGCAAGACCGTCGCCGGTGGCGCGATCGGCACGCTCATCGAGTACTACGACTACTACCTCTACGGTCTCGCGTCGGCCGCCGTCTTCCCCGCGGTGTTCTTCTCGTCCGACGACCCGGTGGTCGCGCAGCTCTCGTCGTTCGCGACGTTCGCAGTCGGATTCTTCCTCCGTCCCGTCGGCGGCGTCATCTGGGGCATCATCGGTGACCGGGTCGGCCGCAAGGTCGTCCTGATGAGCACCGTGATCGGCATGGGGCTCGCGACGACCGCCATCGGCCTCATCCCGCCGGACCACGCCATCGGCGTCGCTGCGCCGATCCTGCTGCTCGTGTGCCGTCTGTTCCAGGGCTTCTTCGTCGGCGGTGAGATGGGCGGCGCGGCGACGATGGTCGTCGAGGCCGCGCCGATCGGCAAGAAGGGCCTGTACGGCGCCTTCCTCATCAGCGGCGCCGGCATCGCCAACGTCGTCTCGGGTGGCCTCATGGCGGCACTGGGACTGACGCCCGGCTCTTGGTTCATCGAGTGGGGTTGGCGCATCCCCTTCGTGTTCTCGATCGTTCTCGCGATCGCCGCCGTCATCCTGCGCCGTCACCTCGAGGACTCCGACGAGTTCATCGAGACGCAGACCCTGCACTTGAACGCCACCGGCAAGAAGCCGAACCCGCTGGTCGAGGCGTTCCGCCACCCGAAGAACGCGATCATGGGCATCCTCATCGGGCTGCCGCAGTCGATCGCCGGCTACGTCGTGCTCACCTACGGCCTCGCCTTCATGGTGAGCAACAAGCACCTGCCGGCGTGGATGGGCTTCGCGGGAACCATGATCGTCGGTCTGCTGCAGATCGTCGTCGCGCCGCTGTGGGGTGCGATCTCGGATCGGATCGGCCGTCGCACCGTGTACATCATCGGCTGCCTCGGCTTCGCCGCGATGGTCTACCCCGCCTTCCTGCTCTTCAGCACCGGCAACATGTGGCTGATCTGGCTGGGGCAGATCCTCGGCTTCGTCGTGTTCGGCGTAGCGATGCAGGCGACCCTGGCGACGATGCTGGCGGAGATGTTCGACCCGGAGGCGCGCACCACCGGCGTCAACATCGGCTACCAGATCTCCAACACCCTCGGCGGCGGACTCGCACCCATCATCTGCACGGCGTTGGTCGCCGCCGTCGGCGGAGCGATCTGGCCGGTCGTGATCTACGCCGCGGTGATCGCGATCGTCGGCGTCATCGCGACGATGCTCGCGTCCATCCGGCCCGACGTCGAGGGTGCCGGGCGGCTGCACGAGCTGGTCATCGCCCCGCGCGTGGGGGCCGACGCCTGAGCGTCATGACACCGGTGCGCGCCCTGCCGCCGCACGCACGCCCTGTCCTGGCGGACGGGCCGTGCGTGCGGCGGCAGGGCGCGCCGTCGTCCCCGACTGCGCGGCGCTCGGGCTCGCGCCGTGCGCAGAAGATCCCGCCCCCGATGCGGAACGCCGGGAGCGGGATCGGATGCGGATGGGCTCAGCCGAGCAGCTTCGCGAGCGCAGGAAGCTGCGCCTCGTCCTCCAGGGCGGAGCCGACGGCGACGACCCGCACGCCCGCGTCGAGGTACGCCTGGGCGTTGCCGGAGTCCATGCCGCCCGTGGCGACGAACTTCGCCTGCGGGAAGGGGCCGCGCATCGCGGGGAACCAGCCGGTGCCCAGCAGTGACGCCGGGAACGCCTTCAGCCAGGTGAGCCCGTCGCCCAGCGCGTGCTGCACCTCGGTGGCGCTCGAGACGCCGGGCAGCGCCGGCATGCCCGCCTCGTGCGAGGCCCGCACCACGTCGAGGTCGAGGCCCGGGCTCACGGTGAACGCCGCGCCCGCTTCGGCGGCCTGGTGCACGTGCTCGAGCGACACGACGGTGCCCGCTCCCACGGTCAGGCCGCGCTCGCGGGCGGCTTCGGCGAGCACGCGCAGCGCCTCGACGTCGGTCGGCGTCTGCACGGGCACCTCGACGGCCGTGATGCCGAGGTCCCAGGCGCGGGTGGCGGTCGCGAGCGTGCGCTCGACGCCCATGCCGCGCAGGATCGCCATCAGGGGCACGTCGCGGAAGATCTCGTCGAATGCGGAGTTGTCGGTCATGGTCGGGGGCCTTTCGCTTCGTCTCGCTGCACCCCCTCGGCGCAGCGTGGTCTTCTCAGTCGGGCAGGAGGTCGCCGGTGGACTGCAGCACGAGGTGCGCGCGGCGGTGGCCGGCGGCGAGGCGCTCCGCGGCCTCGGCGCCCTGCAGGTGGGCGGCCAGGTAGCCGGCCGCGAACGCATCGCCCGCGCCGACGGCCTCGACCACCTCGGTCTTGATCGCCGGAGCGAAGGTGCGCTCATCGGCGTCGCCCGTGCGGTGGAACTCGGTGGCTCCCACGTCGCCGTCCTTGATGACGAGCAGCTGCGGAGCGGGGATCAGCGCGCGCACGGCATCGGCGTCGGCCGTGCCCCACAGGCCCTCCGCTTCGTCGAGGCCGACGAACACGACATCGGCGCGGCGCGCGAGCGCGAGCAGGGTCGGGGCCGCCGCGCCGGGCGCCCACAGGGCCGCGCGGTGGTTGACGTCGAAGCTCAGGAAGCCGGATCCCGCGCCCACGCGGTCGAAGACGGCGTCGATGAGCGCGGCGCACGACTCCGAGAGCGCCGGGGTGATGCCCGACACGTGCACGAGGTCGGCCTGCTCGAGCGGAACCTCGGAGACCGTGGCGGGGCTCATCGCCGAGGCGGCCGAGCCGCGGCGGTAGTAGAGCACGCCGTGGCCCGGATCCTTGAAGTACACGCCGGTGGGCGCGGCGGGGTCATCAACGACCCAGCGGACGTCGACGCCGTGGCGGGCGACCTCGTCGCGCACCCGCACGCCGAGGGCGTCGTCGCCCACGGCGCTGACCCATGCGGTCGGGATGCCGAGGTGCGCGGCGTGGATCGCCACGTTCGACTCGGCGCCGCCGATGAGCAGCCGCACCTCCTGGGCGGTGGCGAGCGCCTCCGCGCGGGCAGGGGCGATGAGGGCCATCGTCTCGCCGATGGCGATCATGCGTGGTGCGGAGGTCTCGGACACGGTTACCATGATGAGGCGGTCTGTGCGCACAGTGCAACCAACGTTGCGATATATGCACAACGAGGACGGAAGGCGTGAGATGAACGACCGGGACGACGAACTGCTGACGGCGCGGGACAAGGGGATCCCGGAGCGCGCGATCGGGATGACCGCATCCGCCTTCCTCGCGACGAAGCCGCGCCTCGACGAGTTCTGGACGCCGCTGATCGTGCTCGACGACGCCGGTATGCAGGCGAACGTCGCGACCATGGCCGCGTGGTGCGTGGAGCGCGGCCTGGAGATCATGCCGCATGGCAAGACCACGATGGCCCCCGAGCTGTGGAAACGCCAGACCGACGCCGGCGCCCTCGGCATCACCCTCGCGACCATGGGGCAGGTGCGCACCGGCCGCGACCTCGGACTCGACTCGATCATGCTCGCCAACGCCGCCGTCGACGCCCGGTCGCTGGCCTGGCTCGCCGGCGAGCTCGCCGATCCCGGGTTCCGGTTCGTCTGCTGGGCCGACTCGCTCGCCACCGTGGACGCGATGGAGAGCGCGCTGAACGGCGTCGAGCTGCCGCGCCCGGTCGACGTCTGCGTCGAGCTGGGCGCCGCGGGGGGCCGCACGGGCGCCCGTTCCGTCGACGAGGCCATCGAGATCGCCGAGCGCCTCGCCGCCTCCGACGTGCTGCGGCTCGCCGGCGTCGCCGGCTACGAGGGCAGCATCGCGCACGACCGCTCGCCCGAGGGTCTCGCCGCCGTGCGCAGCTACCTCGAGACGCAGCTCGCGCTGCACCGCGCGATCACGCCGCTCTACGACGACGGCGAGGTGTACGTCACCGCCGGTGGCAGCGCGTACTTCGAGATCGTCGCCGACGTGTGGGCGGCCGCCGAGCGCGACGGACGCACCCGGTTCACCCTGCGCTCGGGCGCCTATATCGTGCACGACGACGGGTTCTACCGCGGCATCTCTCCGTTCGACGAGGGCGGCGCGGGCGAGGGACCCCACTTCGTCAACGCGATGCACGGCATCGCCCGCGTCGTCTCCAGCCCCGAGCCCGGTCTGGCGCTGGTGGACGCCGGCAAGCGCGACTTCCCCTACGACGAGGGTCTGCCCATCCCGCGCGCCGTCGCCGCCGATCTCGCCGCGCCCTGGCAGCCGGCCGAGGCGACCGTCTCGGCCATGAACGACCAGCACTCGTACGTGCGGCCGGCCGAGCCGCTGCCCGTCGGGTCAGTCGTGCGCTTCGGCCTCTCGCACCCCTGCACCGCCTTCGACAAGTGGCGCGTGCTGCCCGTCGTCGACTCCCTCGAGTCCGGTGTGGTCACCGGCCTCGTCCGCACCTACTTCTGAGGCCTTCGAGGAGCGCCATGTCCGGTCGTACAGTTCTGCGCGGTGGTTCGGTGGTCACGCCGTCCGGCACCGCGCGCGCCGACGTCGCCCTCGACGGCGCGGTGATCGCCCGGGTCGGCGAGGTCGAGGCGCGCGACGGCGACCTCGTGATCGACGCGTCCGGGCGGCTCGTCCTGCCCGGCTTCGTCGACGCGCACTCGCACGCCGACGGCCTGCTCCGCGAGCCCGAGGTCACCCGGGCGCTGCTGCGCCAGGGGGTGACCACGATCATCGGCGGACAGGATGGCGTCTCCTACGCCCCTGGCGATGGCGCGTACGCGACCGGCTACTTCGCCGCGATCAACGGACCGCACCCGGCCTACCGTGGAGGCGGAGTCGCCGAGCTGCTGGCGGTGGTCGACGGAGCTTCCGCCCTCAACGCCGCGTACCTGGTGCCCGCCGGCACCGTGCGCTTCGAGGTGTGCGGCCGACGCACCGGCCCCGCCGCCGACGCCGAGCGCGCCCGCATGGTCGAGCTCGTGGCGCAGGGCATGGCCGATGGGGCGCTGGGTCTCTCGACCGGGCTCGATTACGTGCCCGGCATCTTCCAGGACGCCGACGAGATCGCCGCGCTGTGCGTGCCGGTGGCCGCGGCCGGCGGCGTGTACGTCAGCCACATGCGCGGCGGATACGAGGCCAACACGGCGGCCGGGATCACCGAGATGGCCGAGATCTCGCGCCGCGCCGCCCGGGGTGCCGGGGCGCCGCTGCCCGTGCACGTGTCGCACCTGCACGCCGACGCCGACATCGTGCTGTCTCAGCTCGACGCGCTCGCCGAGGCCGGCGTCGACGCCACCTTCGACGCGTACCCGTACATCCGCGGCTGCACGCTGCTGGGCATGCCCCTGCTGCCGCCGGAGGTCTCGGCGCTTCCCGCCGACGAGGCCGTCGCCCGCATCGGCGACCCCGAGGGGCGCGACGCCCTGCGCACGGCGTGCATCGAGCGCGCCTCGAACAGCCCGAGTCTGGGACCGGACTGGCCCGACATGATCACGCTCGCGCACATCGCCGCATCCGAGTACGCCTGGGCGCACGGCCTGACCCTGCGCGCGGCATCCGCCCGCGCGGCCCAGGATCCGATGGACTTCGCCCTCGACCTGCTCGCGGCATCGCGCATGGAGAGCAGTGCCGTCATGGCCGTGCGCAATCCGCGGCCGGCCACCGAGCTGGCGCGCATCTTCGCGCATCCCGGCCATATCGGCGGATCGGACGGCATCTTCATCGGCGCGCACCCGCATCCCCGTGCCGCGGGATCGTTCGCCCGCTACCTGCGCGAGTTCGTGCGCGAGCTCGGCACGTGGTCGTGGGCGGACGCTGTGCACCACCTCTCCGCCCAGCCCGCACGGCGCTTCGGCCTCGACCGCCGCGGCGTCGTCGAGGCGGGCGCGATCGCCGACCTGCTGCTCGTCGATCCCGAGGTCGTGGCCGACGGATCCACCTATGAGAACCCGCGCGAGCCCGCCGTCGGCATCGACGACGTCTTCGTCGCCGGCGTCCGCGTGCTCGCCGGGGGCGAGCTGACCGGGGCGCTCCCCGGCCGAGGCCTGCGCAGGGGAGGTGCCTGACCCATGTCGCAGAGTGTCACCCGTGCCGCCGGCATCCTTGCGTCGCTCACCGGCGGGCCCTCGTCGGTGGCCGAGCTCGCCGCGGAGTTYGGCATCCACCGCACCACCATGTTCCGCGAGCTGCAGAGCTTGGAGCAGGTCGCTTTCGTGCGGAAGCAGGCGGACGGACGCTACGCGCTGGGCATGCAGCTCGCCGTGCTCGGCGGGGCCGCGCTCGAACAGCTCGACCTGCGCGGCGCCGCCTTCGCGCAGGTGCGCCGGCTGCACCGCATCGTGGGCAACACCGTGCACGTCGGCGCGCTGATCGGCGACGAGATCGTCTACGTCGACAAGGTCGAGGACGCCGCCGGCGTGCGGATGTACTCCCGCGTCGGCGCTTCGGTGCTGCCGTACTGCAGCGGTATCGGCAAGGCAGTGCTCGCCGAGTTGCCGACCGACCGCCGCGACGCCGTGCTCGCCGGATGCGACTGGCATCCGCACACCGCCCGCACCCTGACCAGCCGTGCCGCCCTCGATGCCGACCTCGCCCTCACCGCACGACGCGGCTGGGCGTTCGACGACGCCGAGTTCGAGGACTTCGTCGGCTGCGTCGCGGTGCCGATCGTGACATCCGCCGGCGTCGTCGGCGCGCTGTCGCTCACGGCGTTGCGCGCCGCCCATAGTCGCGAGCAGCTCGAGCAGCGCGTGCCGATGCTGCGTGAGACCGCGGCAGAGATCTCCCACCAGCTGGGATGAACCGAACACCAGAACCATCCGAGAAGAAGGAGAAGAAGATGCCCAAGACCGGGTTCTACGCCGAAGGCGCCCCCGCCCCCGCCGGCCCCTACAGCCACGGCGTCGTCGCGAACGGATTCCTGTACACGGCCGGCTTCGGCCCGCAGGATGCCGCGAACGACAACGCCATCGCCGACAACGTGGGCGACCAGACCCGCCAGGTGCTGCGGAACATCCAGAAGGTGCTCGCGGAGCACGGACTGACCATGGACGACGTGGTGAAGTCGACGGTGCACCTGCAGGACCTCGCCGACTTCGCCGAGTTCAACGAGGCGTACCAGGAGTTCTTCACGGCTCCGTACCCCGTGCGCACCACGGTGGGCTCGCAGCTGGCGAACATCCTCGTCGAGATCGACGTGGTCGCCGCCCTGCCCCAGGCCTGAGACGGCGGACAGCCGGATGTCGCCCGTGAGCGGCATCCGGCTGTCAAGGCCCCTGCCGTGCGGCCGCGGCGGCCCCTAATCTGTGATCATGGACGGCTTCGCGGCGGTCGACTTCGGCTTCGCGCGAGAGGTGCTCCAGCGAGGCATCGCGGCGCTCTACCTGGTCGCGTTCGTCAGCACGCTGAACCAGTTCCGTGCGCTGCTGGGCGAGCACGGCCTGCTTCCGGCGCCCGAGTTGCTCGCCTGGGCCGGATCCTCGCCGCGCGCCCGCCGACTCCTGCGCCCGACGCTGTTCCTGCGCGTCCGCTACACGGACCGGCGGCTCCTGGCGCTCTGCATCGCGGGCGTCATCGTCTCCGCCGCGCTCGTGGCGGGGATCCCGCAGCTCGCGCCGCCGTGGGTGCCGATGGTGAGCTTCCTGCTGCTGTGGCTCGGGTACATGTCGATCTCGTCGATCGGGCAGACCTTCTACGGCTTCGGCTGGGAGATGCTGCTGCTCGAGGCCGGGTTCCTCGCCGCGTTCCTCGGATCCGGCTCCCAGCCGCCGCCGACCGTGGTCATCATGCTGTTCTGGTGGCTCGTGATCCGGCTCGAGTTCGGCGCGGGCATGATCAAGATCCGCGGCGGTCGCGAGTGGCGCGACCTCACCGCACTCATGTACCACCACGAGACCCAGCCCATGCCGGGCCCGTTCAGTCGCCAGGCGCATCTGCTGCCGCCCTGGTTCCACCGGCTCGAAGCGGTGGGCAACCACATCGCGCAGCTCGGTGCACCGTGGCTCCTGCTCGCGCCGATCCTCGGACTGTGGATCCCCGGTGCTGTCCCTGCCCTCATCGGAGCGGTCGGCGCGGGGATCGTCATCGCGACCCAGCTCTGGCTCATCGTGACGGGCAACTTCGCCTGGCTGAACTGGGCGACCGTCGTGATCGCGTTCTCGGCGATCGGGATCCCGCTCGGCATGCCGCACCGCGCGGAGACCGCACTGCCGTGGGTGATCGACGGCCTGTCGCTGCCGTGGTTCGCGGTCACCTCGGTGGTCGGTGTGCTCTACGTCTGGCTCTCGGTGCCCGCGGTGCGCAACCTGTTCTCGCGCAGCCAGGCCATGAACGCGTCGTTCAACCGCTGGCAGCTCGCGAACGCCTACGGTGCCTTCGGCACGGTGACCAAGGAGCGGATCGAGATCGTGGTCGAGGGCACGCTGCTGCCCGACGCGGATCCGGATCCGCTCGCGGGCGAATGGCGCGAGTACGGCTTCAAGGGCAAGCCCGGCGATCTGCACCGGATCCCCCGACAGTTCGCGCCGTACCACCTGCGCCTCGACTGGCTGATGTGGTTCCTGCCGCTGGGGCGGATGTACGAGGACTGGTTCGCGATGCTTCTCGTGCGACTGCTCGAGGCCGACGCGCCCACGCTGCGGCTGCTGCGACACGACCCGTTCGGCGGGGCGCGCCCGGCGCAGGTGCGCGCCGTCGCCTACCGCTACCGGTTCACGACCCGCGCACAGCGCCGGGAGAGCGGCCAGGTATGGATCCGCGATCGCCGCCGGGTGGTGGTGCGGCCGCTGTCGCTGGGCGACGACGACGGTTCGATGTAGCCGCCGCTATGCCGAACGCGGCGTGCTCCCTGCGCGGCAACCCCTGACGCGGGTGGCGTCGACTCCCGGCGCCTGCGCAGCGGCGGCGACATATATCGTCCGCATATCGAGAACCGGATACGCCCCGGCAACCCGGCGCTCGCTTGACTCGATCCCATGCCATCGCCAGCTTCGGAACTCGTCGTCCATGAGGACGCGCTCCGCGAGAACACCGCGCGATTCCACGCCCTGACCGGGGGACGGCTGATGGCGGTCCTCAAGGCGGACGCGTTCGGACACGGGGACGTCGCCTCCGCGGTGCTCGAGGCGGGCGCGGGCTCGATCGGCGTGACCAGCATCGACGAGGCGCTCGCACTGCGGCAGGCGGGCATCGGCGCTCCGATCCTGAGCTGGCTCAACACGCCGGACGCCGACTTCGAGACGGCGCTGCGTGCGCGCATCGATCTCGCCGTGCCGAACCTCGAGCTGCTCTATGCGATCGCCGGGGCGGCGCGGGCGACGGGAACCGCAGCCCGGGTGCACCTGCACGTCGACGTCGGCACGGGCCGTGACGGCTGTCCGCCGCGGGACTGGGCCACGCTGTGCGCGCTCGCATGCGAGCAGGAGGCGACGGGTGCCCTGCGCGTGGTGGGCGTGATGGGGCACATGTCCTGCGCCGATGATCCGGAGAGCGGCCAGAACGTACGCGACCGCCTGGTCTTCGAGAACGCGATCCGCAGCGCCCGTCGACGCGGACTGCGCCCGCACCTCCTGCACCTCGCCGCCACGGCGGCGACGCTCACCGGCACTGCAGCCGGATACGACCTGCATCGCGTCGGCGCCGGACTGTTCGGCATCGATCCGTCCCGCACGACCGATGATCTGCGGCCGGCCCTGAGCCTCACCTCGACCGTCGTGTCCGCCCGTGAGGTGCCGGCGGGCACCGGCGTCGGATACGGCCACGATTTCGTCACCCCCGCTCGCACCGGTCTGGCGCTGCTGCCCCTCGGATACGCCGACGGACTGCCGCGGGCGGCATCGGGGCGGGCCGAGGTGCTGGTGCGCGGCCAGCGGCGCCCGCTGGTGGGCAGGTTCTCGATGGACATGGTCGTCGTCGACACCGGCGAGACGCTGCTGCGGCCGGGCGAGCGCGTGACGATCTTCGGCCCCGGCCGGGACGGCGAGCCGACCGTCGCGGAATGGGCGGCATGGTCGCACACCATCGAGCACGAGATCGTCACCGCGGTCGGCGCGCGGACGTCTCGGATCCCACACGCCCTCGACACGTCGACCACCCGATCGCCCGAACTCTCAGGAGACATCGCATGCCTCAGCACACCCCTCGTCGGATCGCCGTCATCGGCGGCGGCGCGAACGACGAGCACCCGGTCTCCCTCGCGTCCGCGGCCGGCGTCACGCGAGCTGTCCGCGCGCTGAGGCACATCGCGGTCCCGCTCACCATCGGCGAGGACGGCACCTGGCGGGACGATCAGGACGTCGCGCTGCCCGCCCATCGCGCGGTCGAGCTCCTCACAGGCTGCGACGTCGCGTTCCCCGTGCTGCACGGCGAACGGGGCGAGGACGGCACGATCGCGGGGCTGCTCGAGCTCTGCGGAGTCCCCTTCGCGGGCTCCCCGGTGCGGGCGGGCGCCCTGGGGATGGACAAGCACGCCACGAAGCTGATCGCGGCGTCGCTGGGGATCGCGACGGCGAACGGGCGCGTGGTCGCATCCGGCGACGCGGCCGGAATTGCCGCGGCCGGGATTGCCGCGGCCGGTCTGACCCCGCCCTTCGTCGTGAAGCCCGCGAGCGGCGGATCCAGCAACGGGGTCTTCGTGGTCCCCGGCGTCGCCGGTCTCGCGGACGCCGTCGATCGCGCGAGGGCGTTCGGGGATCCGGTGCTGATCGAGGAGTACGTCACCGGCCGGGAGGTCGACATCGCCGTCTTCCGCGACCGGCGCGGCGCGCTGCGTGTCGGCGCCACGCTCGAGATCTCCGTGGCGCCCGGCGACGTGTTCGGGGCGACGGAGAAGTACGACGGCAGCGCACGATTCACGGTGCCGGCCCCGATCGACGACGCCGACGAGGCGGCCGTCCGCGCGGCGGCGACCCGGCTCTACGATGCGCTGGGGTGCGCCGGGGTCGCCCGCTTCGACTTCTTCGTGACCGCCGCCGGCCCGGTGCTCAACGAGGTGAACACGACACCGGGCATGACCGAGCGCTCCCAGGTGCCGCTGATGTACGCGGCGACGGGGCTCGACTACACCGGGTTGATCGCAGAGCTCCTGGACGCCGCGCTGCCGCCGGCCCCGCAGGAGGAGGGTCAGGGTGAGGAGCGGCGCTCCGGTGCAGCGCCGAGCGAGTCCGGATCCGCCACGTGACGGTCGGTGGAGCGTCCCCCACGCCCCGGCTGGCCTGGGCGGACACCGCCAAGGGGCTGCTGATCGTCCTCGTCGTGTTCTGGCACGTCGTGMTGAAGAGCTACCTCACGATCGACTGGAGGMTCGGSATSCCSATMCCCGGCGYSTGGGGGCTSATCTCCGACMTCGCCTACCCGRTGCGGATGCCCCTGTTCTTCCTCATCTCCGGTTGCTTCGCGGCGAACGCCGTCGCCCGGCCGTGGGCGGCGGTCTTCCGCGGGCGAGTCGTGCGCTTCCTGTACCTCTACCTGCTCTGGACCCTCATCCACATGGCGACGATGTGGGCGTTCCCCGACTTTCCGACACTGGTCCCGCGATCCATCGCGGAGTTCGTCGAGGCGATCACGATCAGCCCGCCGAACGCCTGGTACCTCTACGCACTCGCGCTCTACTTCCTCGTCGCGAAGGGGTTGCGCCGTCTGCCGTCCTGGATCCCTCTGGCCGCCGCGGCCGCACTGACGACCGCTGTGGGTGCGGGGCTCATCGACATCGTCAGCAACCGCGGATCGCTGCTCGCCAACCTGCTCTACTTCCTCATCGGCACCACGTTCTCGCAGCGGATCATCGGTCTCGCGGCCCGCCCGCGCGCTCTGCTCGCGACCGCATCCGTGGTGCTCTACCTGGGCGCCTTCGCGGTGGTGCGGGTGACCGGGACGGAGCAGATCCCCGGGGTGTGGCCGGCGGTCGCCCTCCTCGGCGTCGGGGCGGGGATCGCCGTGGCTCCGCTGCTGGCGACGGTGCCCCGGCTCGGTCAAGGCCTGGCCCGGCTCGGCAGGAGCACGCTGAAGATCTACGTGATCCACATGCCGGTGCTCGCGCTCGCCGATGCCCTCGTGGCGCAACCGGTGTCGGACGCCGGCCGGCCGATGCAGTTGGCCGCAGCGGTCCTGCTGCCCATCGTCCTCACCGCCGCGGTCATCGCCGTCAGCGTCGGGATCGGCGCCCTGATCACGCGGGACAGGCTGTCATGGCTGTTCGACTTGCCCGTGCGACGCCGCTCCGCGAGGCGCCGTTCCGGGCGCCGAGCCGCGGAGTCGCCCTCCCGGTCTCGCGTCCCGTGGCGCACAGCCGTGGCGGTGCTGGGGCTCGCGGCCGTCGGCGTCGTCGCGACCGGGGCCGCGGCGCTGCCCGCCCCTCCGGCCGCGCTCCCGCAGCACTCGGCGCAGCGCGCCGGCGAGGTCAGCATCGGCGCGACGGGCGACATCCTGCTCTACGACGCGAGTCGCGCGGTGCCCGCCGACGGCGGGGCCGGCCACTTCGACCGGGTGCGCCCGTGGTTCACGGAGGACATCGTGACCGGGAACCTCGAACAGGCGATCTCGCCCGACACGGGGCACGACAAATGCGGGAAGGATCCGGACTGCCTCGCCTTCCGCAGCGACCCCGCCTCGGTCGCCGGCCTCGCCGGGTTCGACATCCTCAACCTCGCGAACAACCACAGCCGGGACTTCGGGCAGACCGGCTACGACGACACCCGGGCGAGTCTGGCCGCGGCCGGGATCCGCGCCGTGGGTGATCGCGACGAGATCGTCTACTCGCGGATCGGCGACGTCACCGTGGCGATGATCGGCTTCGCGCCCTACGAGGACTTCAACCGCGTCACCGACCTGCGACATGTGCGCGCGGTCGTCCGCACCGCTGCCGCGCGGGCCGACGTCGTGATCGTGCAGGCGCACATGGGGGCCGAGGGGCCGAACGCCGACGCGGTCACCCCGGGTACCGAGTCGATGTACGGCGAGGAGCGCGGGGATCCGATCGCCTTCTCGCATGCGGCGATCGACGCCGGCGCCGACCTCGTCCTCGGTCACGGCCCGCACGTGCTCCGCGGGATGGAGTGGTACCACGGCCGCCTCATCGCCTACAGCCTCGGCAACTTCGGCGGCGGGGGCGTGTTCGGCAAGGATCCGGCGACGCGGTACGGCGCCTACCTCTCGATCCGGCTGCGGGCGGATGGGACCGCGGTGGCCGGGCAGGTGCGTTCGGTCCGATTCGACTACGCCGACGGCATCCCGTCGCCTGACCCCGCCGACGGTGCGGCGCAGCTCATCGATCAGCGCGGGCGCCGGGACTTCGGGGCGAACGCGGCGAAGATCGGCTCGGACGGCAGGATCACCGTGCCCTAGGCGTGCGGGACCGGCCCGCGTCAGCCGCCGGCCCGTGTCCGCCCCGCCAGCCCGTGTCAGCCCCGCCAGCCCGTGTCAGCCGCGCTGCGCGCGCTCCACGAGTTCGACCATGTCGGCCCGCGGCAGCGGGAAGCCGTCGAGGCGGCCGACGGGGAAGTTGCCGAGCATCTTCAGCAGCTGGTTCTCCCCGGTCCCGTAGCGCTCCTCGATCATCGCGCGCAGGTCGGATCCGACGACGGGGTCGAGCAGCAGCTCGTCGAAGGAGGAGTTCAGCGACGCCGGCAGCACCACCTCATCGCCGTCGACGGCGACGGCGGTCGACGTCCGCAGGTCTCGGCTCGAGGCGCCCACGTCGATGACGTAGGTGCCGCCCTCCACGATCCAGCGGTCCACCCGGATGTCCCAGTACGCGAGCTCCGACCGGCGGATCCGCAGCGTCACCGGTGCCGTCTCGCCCGGGGCGAGCTGCACGGATGCGAACGCCTTCAGCTCGTGCGGCGGGCGCTGCACGTCCGAACCGGGCAGCGACGTGTACGCCTGGACCACCTCGCGGCCGGCCGAACGGCCCGTGTTCGTGACCGGCACGACCACGACGATGTCGCCGTCCTCGCGCACGGCCGCAACCGCCTCGCCGTAGGTGAATGTCGTGTACGAGAGGCCGTGACCGAAGGGGTATCGCACCGCGAGCTGCTTCTCGTCGTACCAGCGGTAGCCCACGAGAAGACCCTCGCCATAGCGCACGTGGCCGTGCTCGCCCGGGAAGCTCCCGTACGCGGGGGTGTCCTCGAGGCGCAGCGGGATCGTCTCCGCGAGCCGACCCGACGGGTTCACGTCGCCGAACAGCACGTCCGCCGTGGCGGATCCGCCGGCCTGGCCGAGCAACCATGCCTCCACGATCGCGGGCACCTTGCTCTCGAAAGGCAGCGCGACCACGCCGCCATTCGAGAGCACGACCACCACATCAGTGTTGACCTCGACGATCGCATCGAGGAGGTCGAGCTGCGCGGCGGGCAGATCGATGTGCTCGCGGTCGTACCCCTCCGATTCCTCGTGCGAGGGCACGCCGAGGAACAGCAGCACCGTGCCTGCGTCGCGGGCGACGGCCACCGCCTCGTCGCGCAGCCGCGCGGTCTCCRCCTCGGACGCGCCCTCGGGCGTGATGTCGAAGCCGGCCGCGAACGGCACCTCACCGGCGACCGCGCGGATCGCGTCGAGGGCGGCATCGACCCGGGTGGGGTTGATCTGCGAGGATCCGGCGCCCTGGAACCGCGGAGTGCGCGCGAACTCGCCGATCACCGCGAGCCGGGCGTTGCGCGGCAGCGGCAGCGTCCCCTCGTTCTTGAGCAGCACGATCGCGCGGCCGGCGACCTCGCGCGCCAGCGCGTGGTGCGCGTCCACGTCGAGCGGTCCCGCGCCCGCGGGCCGGGCCTGCGCCTTCCGGGCGAGCTCCAGCAGGCGGTCCGCGACGATGTCGAGATCGCGCTCGTCCAGACGACCGTCGTGCACGGCGGCGACGAGCTCGGCGTCCGTGCGGCCTCCGCTGGACGGCATCTCCAGATCCATCCCCGCGACGAGTCCGGCGACCCGGTCGTTCACCGCCCCCCAGTCCGAGACCACGATGCCGTCGAAGCCCCACTCGTCGCGCAGCACCTGGGTGAGCAGCCACGGATCCTCCGAGGCGTAGACGCCGTTGATCCGGTTGTACGAGCACATCACCGTCCAGGGTTGGGCGTCCTTGACGACGCGCTCGAAGCCGCGCAGGTAGATCTCGCGCAGCGGACGCGGATCCACGTCACTGGAGACCCGCAGGCGATCGGTCTCCTGGTTGTTCGCCGCGAAGTGCTTGAGCGACGAGCCGACGCCCTGCGACTGAATCCCCTTCACGAGTCCCGCGCCCATGGCGCCCGAGACGATCGGATCCTCCGACATGTACTCGAAGTTGCGGCCGCACAGCGGCGAGCGCTTGATGTTGATGCCGGGGCCGAGGATGACCGCGACATCCTCGATCGCGGACTCGACGCCGAGCGCGACGCCCACGCGCTCCGCGAGCTCGGGGTCGAAGGTCGCGCTCAGGCCGACGGCCGGCGGGAAGCAGGTCGCGGGCACGGATCCGGCGAGGCCGAGATGGTCATTGCCCGTGGCCTGCTTGCGGAGGCCGTGCGGGCCGTCGGTCAGCATGATCGAGGGGACCCCGACCCGATCGATCGCCTTCGTGGTCCAGAAGTCGGCCCCGCTCGTGAGCGCAGCCTTCTCCTCGAGGGTGAGGTCTGCCGCGCGCAGGCCGTTCGGTTCCGTCATCACGGGCTCCCTGTCGTCGGGGTTCATGGGGGAAACCATAACGGGGCAGGTTTTTGTCGACAAGGGTTCGCCGACATCCGTGA
Organism: Microbacterium sp. 01T413_2; assembly: GCF_056398985.1. Classification (NCBI taxonomy): domain Bacteria; kingdom Bacillati; phylum Actinomycetota; class Actinomycetes; order Micrococcales; family Microbacteriaceae; genus Microbacterium; species Microbacterium sp. 01T413_2. The sequence goes on along the minus strand of NZ_JBFTQL010000023.1, from coordinate 46,050 downwards.
CGGCTTTCCCTGGTCCGAAATCTTCTTGCGACGGAAACCTGAAAAGGATAGGTTTTCACGCACGAGGGCCGGAGCTCCCTGGCGGCGCAATGTGGCGTCCGCTCTCCTCCTCGACCGGCCAAAGGAGGCAGGTATGAGTTCTGTCAGCGGTTCCGCTGCGGGCAATCCATCCGGGATGACGGCGGCGAGCCGGACGATCGGCTCGCATGAGCACCATTGGTTCTCCGAGCCGACCGAGCCTGCGAAGAAGAGCTTCGTCTTCTGGCTGATCGTCGCGCAGTTCATCTTCTTCGTGGCGCTGCTCGGTCCCGCGATCGTCGGCATCGGCCTGAAGATCCTCGACCTTCAGCACACCGGCGCCGTGGAGAACACCGGCGCAGGCCTGAACTCCGCCCAGGCGATCCTCGGCGGCGTGGGCGCCCTCTTCGCCACCCTCGCCAACGTCGTCTTCGGCCGCGTCTCCGACCGCACGACCAGCCGATGGGGCCGACGCCGGATCTGGATCGTGCTCGGCACGATCATCATGACGATCGGGTTCGTCTTCATGGCGACGGGCACGTCTCTGCTGATCGCGACCGTCGGCTGGGCGATCGCGCAACTCGGAGCGAACATGACGCTCGCACCGTTCGTCGCGACCCTGGCGGATCAGGTCCCGAAGTTCCAGCGCGGAAAGATCACCGCAGCCCTGGGCATCGCGCAGAACGCCGGCATCGTCGGCGGCGTCTACGTCGCCGGCTGGTTCTCGGCCAACCTCTTCATCGTCTTCGTGATCCCGTCGATCCTCGCGATYGGCGCGATGATCGTGTTCGCCTTCGTCCTGCCGGACAAGGTGCTGCCCGTGAAGCCTCCGCGGATGACGTTCGGCGAGATCCTCCAGACCATCTGGGTCAGCCCCGTCAAGGAGCCGGACTTCGCACTGGCCTGGTGGTCGCGGTTCCTGATCACGTTCGCCTCCTTCGGGTTCACTGCGTTCCGCTTCGGGTACCTGATCAACCACCTCAAGGTGCCGGAGAAGGAGATCGGTCTCCTGATCGCCAACACCACGCTGGTGTACACGGGCGCGCTGGTCGTCACCGCCTGGCTCGCGGGCATGCTCTCCGACCGGATCGGGAAGCGCAAGGTCTTCGTGTGGGTGGCGACGGCGCTCTTCGCGGTCGGAACCTTCGCCCTGATCTTCGTCCAGGACATCCCGTCCTACTACGTCCTGGAGCTCTTCCTCGGAGCGGCTTACGGCATCTACGTCGGGGTCGATCTCGCGCTCGTCATCGACGTGCTCCCCAACCCGGACGACTCGGGCAAGGACCTGGGCGTGCTCAACATCGCGAACGCCCTGCCGCAGACCCTCGCCCCGATGATCGGCGGCTTCGTGCTGTTGGCCACGGGCGGCGCCAACGGGTCGAACTACACGGTGTGGTTCACGCTCTGCGCGATCGCAGGACTGATCGGGGCGGTGGTGATCTTCCCGATCAAGAAGGTCAGATAGCGCAGCGAGAGCGGGCCGCCGGGGCCGGACGTCGGCCCGCTCTCCGCCGCCAGGAGCCTGGCGCGGGACGAGGCAGGGGGGTGGAGGTGACGGAGTCGATGCGCACGTCGCGCGGCGCATACGCCAAGGGGGTGCTGCGGCGATCCGAGATCCTCGAGGCCGCGCTCGACGTGATCGCCGAGAACGGCAGCCGGGGCGCCCTGATCGGCGACATCGCCCGCCGGGTGGGGCTCACGCAGGCCGGGCTCATGTATCACTTCCGCTCCCGGGACGAGTTGTTCTGCGCGATCATCCAGACCCGCGATGAGCACGACGAGGCGGTGTATGCGCGCACCCTTGTCGGGATCGCCGGGTTCCTCGCTGTGATCGAGCACAATCAGCAGGTTCCGGGGCTGGTCCAGCTGTTCGCCGAGTACGCCGCCGAGGTCGCGGGGGACCCGCGGCATCCGTCCCGCGGCTTCTTCCAGCAGAGGTACGCCGCGCTGCGGGAGGCGCTGATGGGGGATGTGCGGATCGCGCAGGAGTCGGGGCAGATGGGGCCGGATGCGTGCGCCGCCATCATCGCCGAGCAGATGATCGTCGCGGCCGACGGGCTGCAGGTGCAGTGGCTGCTGGATCGCGAGATCGACATGGCCGAACGTCTGCGGCAGCTGTGGCGAGCGCTGTGCGCGGCGTCCTTCGGCGCGGAGGATCGGGGCGCGAACACGTAGTCTGGCACTCGTGAAGCGGGGCCCGTACGCCAAGGGGACGGCCAAGCGCGAGGAGATCCTCTCCGTCGCGCTCGAGGTTGTGGCTGCGAAGGGCTGCCGGAAGGCGTCGAACCGCGAGATCGCCGAGCGCGTCGGCCTCACCCAGGCCGGACTCATGCACCACTTCGCGTCGCGCGAGGAGCTGTACCAGGAGGTGCTGCGCGCGCGGGACATCCGCGACCACGGCATGTTCTTCGCACCGGATCCGACCATCGAGGGATTCTTCGCCGTCATCGCCCACAACGCCGAAGTCCCAGGGCTGGTGCGGCTGTACGTCGAGTTCTCCGCCGAGGCGAGCATCCCCGAGCACCCGGCGCATGCGTTCTTCCTCGAGCGGTACGCGTGGCTGCGCGATGGCCTCTCCGGGGTCATCGTGCGCGCCCAGGACGCCGGCGTGATCGGCCCCGCGGTCGACGTCTCCGCGGCGGTCGACCTGCTGGTGGCGGCCGCGGACGGCCTGCAGCTGCAGTGGCTCAACGACCACACGATCGACATGGTGGCGCGCCTGCGCCGCCTCTGGGACGGGATTGTGGCGGTCTCGCACGCCGCCTGACCCCTGCGCTCCGCGCGGCGGACGCGCAGCAGACCGTGCTGCGCGTCTCACGCGGCCGTGAACCGGGCGCTGGGTGCGCGCGGAGACGTTCAAGGATTGCTCCTATCGAATACTTGACTCGTTTAGGTATTGACGTCAGACTCGGTGCCATTCGCGCATCGCAACGAGGCGGTGCGCACAGGCCCGATGGAGGGTTCATGTCTGAGAAGTCCGGCGTCGCTTGGGCCAATGCAGATTGGGACAGTGCAGCCACCGACGAGCGCGTCGAGGGGCTCCTCGCGCAGATGTCGCTCGATGAGAAGATCGCGTTCGTCACCGGCGATCTGAACTGGAACTTCGGCTTCTACGCCGAGGGCGTGGAGCGGCTCGGCATCCCGAACATCCAGATGGCGGACGGGCCCGCCGGCGTGCGGATCAACAAGGGCGATGTGCACGAGGGCAGAGCCACGTCGCTGCCCGCGCCGATCGCCCTCGCCGCCACATGGGATCCGGCACAGGCATCCGCCTACGGCGCGGTCATCGGCGCGGAGTGCCGTGCGACCGACCACAATGTCTCGCTGGGCCCGGCTGTCGACATCGCCCGGGTGCCCATCGGCGGGCGCACGTTCGAGTCGTTCGGAGAGGATCCGCATCTGCAGTCGGAGATCGGCGTCGCGCTCGTGCGCGGCATCCAGGACCAGGGCGTGCAGGCATGCGCGAAGCACTACGCGATCAACAACCAGGAGGACCACCGGTCGAGCGTGGACGCGGTGATCGACGAGCGCACCATGCGCGAGTTGTACCTGCCCCCGTTCGAGGCACTCATCCGGGACGGCGGCGTCGCATCGATGATGGGATCGTTCAACCGCGTCAACGGCGAGTTCGCCTGCGAGAACCCGCGGATCCTGAGGGATATCCTGCGCGACGACTTCGGGTTCCGCGGCTGGATCATGAGCGACTACGGCGCCAACCACTCCACGGCGGAGGCGGCGAACGCCGGGCTCGACCAGGAGCAGCCGAACGAGGGCTTCTGGGGCGGCCAGCTGCGGGCTGCGGTGGACGACGGGCGCGTGCCCGAAGCGGTGATCGACGAGAAGGTGCGCAACATCCTGCGCCCCCTGGTCGGGATGGGGCAGCTGGAGAACCCCGTCGGCRTCGCGGACTTCGCCGTCGACGAGCACCACGCCGTCGCCCAGGCGATCGCCGAGGACGCGATGGTGCTGCTGCGCAACGACGGGATCCTGCCTCTCGGAGGCGTAGGACGTGTGGCGCTCATCGGCCCGGACGTCGACGCCTGGAGCGCACAGGGCGGCGGCAGCTCGCAGGTCAGGCCGACGCGCGGCGTCTCGCCCGCGGAGGGCCTGCGGCGCGCGCTGGGCGACGACGTCGAGATCCTCGTCGAATACGGCAGCGACCCGGTCACCCCGGGCGCGCTCCTGCCCGGCGCGGATCCCGTCGACTCCGGCTTCTTCCGCGCGCCGTCGGGTGAGGTCGGTCTGCAGGCCGAGTACTGGGCGAACCCGTCGTTCGAGGGGGATCCGCTGGTGTCCCGGATCGACGGGCGGATCGAGCTGCTGCACGGCTTCCACAACTTCCCCGGGTTCAACGCCGCCTCGGCGCGATACGAGAGGCTTCCCACCGAGTTGAACGCGCAGATGTCGGCGCGGTACACGGGCACTCTGACCGTGCCGGTCACCGGCGCCTACCGGTTCGTGATCACCAGCCTGGGCTCGTACACGTTCGAGCTCGATGGCCGGGTGGTCGCGCGGTCCGGCGCGGGGGAGGTCGAGGACGGCGAGGCCGAGGTGGTGATCGACCTCGCCGCGGACGAGGACGCTGCCGCGACGGACGAGCCGCGGCCGTACGGGTGGGGCGGCGACGGCGGACAGCCCGACGTCGAGATCGACGAGGTCGCGGTGCGGCTGCAGGCCGGTCGCGACTACCGGATCCGGATGTCGTACGCCGCCGACCACCCGTCGCAGGGGTTCCTGCTCGGGGCGAAGCTCCGGCTCGGCTGGGTGCCGCCGGAGGGGGTCCTCTCGCCTGATGCGGCCCGCGCCGCGGAGGTCGCGGCATCCGCCGACGTCGCCGTCGTCATCGCGCGCACCTACGAGGCGGAGGCCGACGATCGCCCGAGCATGCAGCTGCCCGGTGGCCAGAACGACCTCATCCGTGCCGTGCTCGCGGCGAACCCGCGCACGGTCGTCGTGCTCATGACCGGAGCCCCCGTCGACATCACCGGCTGGGGCGCGGATCCGGCCGCGCTGGTGCAGGCGTGGTATCCCGGCCAGGCGCAGGGGGACGCGCTCGCGCGCGTGCTCACGGGCGCCGTCGAGCCCGGCGGACGGCTGCCGTTGACGCTGCCGGTCGACCTGTCCCAGACGCCCGCCCGCGAGGCCCGCACCTATCCCGGGGTCGACGGAAGCGTGCACTACGACGAAGGGGTCTTCGTCGGCTACCGCGGCTTCGACGCGCACGATCTGGAGCCGGCGTATCCCTTCGGCCACGGCCTGGGGTACACGACCTGGGAGATCGAGGATCTTGTGCTCGCCCCATCGCACGGGGACGACGCGGGCACGGCGACGGTCACGGTGCGCAACACCGGCTCGCGCCGGGGATCCCTCGTGGTCCAGGTCTATGCGGGAGACGTCACGGCGCCGGTGCCGATGCCGCCGCAGCAGCTCGCAGGGTTCGCGAAGGTACGCCTGGAGCCCGGCCGATCCGAGCGCGTCACGGTGCGCATCCCTCGGCGGGCCGTGTCGTACTTCGACGTAGACGCGCACAGCTGGACGCCGGCGACGGGCCCGGCGGAGATCCGCGTCGGGGTGTCGTCACGGGACATCCGTGTGAGCGGGCCGCTCACCTTCTGAACGACCGCCGAGGATCGGGTGCCTCGTCGCGCCCCGATCCGTCAGCCCCTCATCCCCTCAAGGAGAGCACCATGAAGAAGAGCATCATCCGCGTCGCGGCGGTCACCGCGGCACTCCTCGCGGCGACGACCCTCACCGCCGTCTCGGCAGCCGCCGCGTCGCCGTCGACCGCCGTCGGGGCCGGCAACAGCAAGGCCGACCGCGTCGTCACGATCTATCTCACCAGGCACGGTCGCACGATCCTCAACCAGACCGACACCGTGCAGGGCTGGTCGGACTCGCCCCTGCTTGTCGGCACGAAGCCGGTCGCGACGGCGCCCGTCGGCAAGCTCGATGAGGGACGCCCGCTCGCGGTCGCCGTCGGCGCGAATCTCGGCGCCGCAGTGGGCCCCTTCTCCGCCGCGTATTCGGCCGACGGCAAGCGTCATTTCGAGACGGCGACCTACGCGCTCCAGGGTGCCGGCCAGTCGAAGCTGACCGTGACCCAGGACGCCCGGCTGCGCGAGGTGAACTTCGGCAAGTACGAGGGCAAGGAGAACAAGGAGCTGTGGACGGCGGCCGTGGAGCACCTCGGCTACACGATCGATCACTCCGCGCCCCCGCTCGCGCCGGCCGATGCGAACGGCCAGAACGGCGGATGGCAGACGATGCAGGGCATCGCGATCGCCCAGCACGGGCTGTACGGGATGATGGCGGCGATCAAGGCCGTCGCCGACGCGCCCGAACTCGGCCTTCCCGCGGAGGACTGCACCGATGTCGACGCGCGTATGACCGAGGCGCTGACCGAGATCGCCGCGAAGGCCGTGGACAAGAACGACAAGACGGTGTTCGTGGTCTCGAGCGGCCTGTCGATCTCGTGCTTCGCCGGGGCCCCGGACATGCGCGACACGACCGGCGCCACCCCGGCGATGCCGCCGGCGGGCGTGCCGAACCTGGGCGTGACCAAGGTCGTCTACAAGAACGGCGCCTTCACCACCCCTTTTGGGCTTCTGTCTGGGTTGGTAATCACGCTGCGAGGGGGGAAACGCGGATCCGGCATCGCACCACGTGCGCGACCGCCCGGGACAGCACCGCCGGAGGACGGCAGCGCCGGGGGATCCGGCGTCGGCCGGCGCCCCGCTACACCGGGATGGCCGCACCGCCCGCGGCGACGGACGCATACGCCGCGTCCACGACGGCGACTGCGGCGATGCCGTCGGCCGGGGTCACCCGGGCCTGCCCTCCCGTGCGGATCGCGTCGGCGAAGTCGGCGATCTGGGCGCGGTACGGGTGATCCTCGGTCTGCGGCGGGAGGTAGCCAGCACCGGACTCGACCGACGGAGCCGGCCCGGCGTCCCCGGGCGCAGACGCGGCGGTCTCGGTGACGGCATCCGCGGCGCTGTCGTGCGCGAGCGTCCCCTCGGTGCCGACCACCGCGATCGTGGTGCGGAACGGCGCGCCCTCACCCAGCCAGCCGCCGTCGATGCGTGTGGTCACGCCGCTCGCGTGGGTGAGTTCGACCACAGCGGTGACCGGTGCCGAGAACCGTCCGTCGACGCTCGGCGGATCCTGCCGCGCGGAGACCGAGACGACAGGCCCGGCGAGCCACAGCGCCTGATCGATGTCGTGGATGAGCAGGTCGCGGATCAGCCCGCCGCCCGCGCCCTCGTCGTAGAACCATCCCGCTGTCGGTCCCGCTCCTGAGCGGCTGAGCCGCAGCGACCGCAGCGCGCCGATCCCGCCGGCGGCGACCTGCTGCTGGATCCGCCGGTACGCCGCGAAGTACCGCACGACATGGGCGGGGAACAGGCGCACGCCCGCGGCCTCGGCGGCGCCGGCCATATGCCGCGCCCCGGCAACGCTCACCGCGAGCGGCTTCTCGCACACCACGTGGCGGCCGCGGGCGATCGCGCGCAGAGCGAGGTCGGAGTGCGTGGGCGTGGGAGCGAGGATCCCGACGATGTCGACCCGGTCGATGAGCGCGTCCACGTCGTCCGCGATCTCCACGCCGAACCGCGTGGCGAGGGACTCGGGGCGGGTGCGCGAGGAGATCACGCACTCCGCGCCGAGCGCCTGCCAGGCGTCCAGATGCGATGCGGCGATCCCGCCCGCGCCGATGAGGCCGACGCGCAGCGGCGCGTCCGGGACGGTCACGAGGTCAGCGCTCCGGGTTCGTCAGCGGTGCGGCCTGACGCAGGGGATCCGGAGCCGCGAGCGGATCGCGCGCCGGGATCGGATCCGCGACGGGGACTGGATCCGCCTGCACGCTCGGGTCCGCGTGAGGGGTCGACGCCGAAACCACGGCCGGATCCGTCTCGGTCTCCGCGTCCGCGGAGGCGACGGGCTCGGGAGCGCGACCGGGTTCGAGCTGCAGCGCGACCTTCTTCTCGAGGTTCTCCACGGCGGCGTCCGAGAGGTCGATGAGGCCGTCCAGCTCCTCGCGTACGCGGCGGTATGCCGTCTGTCGTTCGGCGGGCGTGGCGGACTGGTCGACGGCGACCTTGAGCATGTGCTGCGCGCGTTCGAGACGCTTGCGCTCGTCGTCGGTGAAGGTGGAGTCGCGCAGGCGGCGGGCGTCCTTCTCCGCGATCTCGAACGCGACCGCGTAGTTGCCGACCGCGTCGAGGTATTCGGTGACCTGCTGCTCGGCGACCTTCGCCTCGGCCGAGCTCGGCCGCAGCGCGTCGGCGATCTTCTTCGCCCGCAGGAACGCCGCGGTCAGGGGCTGGCGTCCGTCGCTCATCGCCGGGAATGCGATCATCTTCGCGACGTCGAGCTCGTAGTCCAGCCAGCGGGCGGTGATCCCGTCGTGCTCGGCGAACAGGCGCTCGAGCAGTTCCTTCGAGGAGTTCGCCTGCTGCTGCGCGGCGGCCCGCGGCGAAAGCTGCGGGGCGATCTGGCCGCGGGCGGCGAGCTGGGCGGCCTTGATCTCACCCTTCAGGCGCAGAGTCTCCAGCTTCTGCTTGTGGCGCTGCTGCGACAGCACCTGCCACCGTCGGCCGATGCCCCCGGCCACGCCCATGAGCGGGAACACGAGCCACCAATAGTGCTGCGCGAACGTCCAGAAACCGTCCCAGAACTCCTGCATGATGCCCCTCAGCCTATGCGCCCCGCTGCGGATCGTCATCGGTGCTTTTCGAGCGCTGCGGGGTGCGCCGCGCGACCTGCCGCGTCCGACAGACGGGTGCTTGACGGGCAATCGCTGCGGGCAGCCTCGCTCCGGGACGGATGCGCGATCGCCGGCCGCGGGCGCCGCTCGCGCCAGGATGAAGCGGCGGCGAAGAACGGGTGAAGGATCGGTGTTGTCGCGTAATCGAAGCCCGCTTCGCCCGTCTCTCCTGATGAATGCCCGCAGTCATCCTGGAGGAGGCGGTCAGTGTCCCACGAGTCCGATCGATGGTATTCGGCGCTGCTCGACGAAGCGACGGCGCGTTCGGACGCCGCGTTGCAGTCTGGCGCGAGCTGGTTCCACGTGCGTCGACCGATCGATGACGCAGCGACGATGCTGGCGGAAGTCGCCGTCGGCGCACGCAGCATTCCGGAGGGTTCGGACGCTTCCGACCGCGAGATCACCTACGGCATTCAATTCGGCCGCGCCTACCTCGTCGCGCTCCGGCGCCGCATGAGAGAACGCGTCAGCGTGCGAGATGGAGCCTCGTGACAGGAGTTCGCCGGGGCGGTCGAGCACGCACCGATCACGCCGCTGTCGGCGTCGAGCGGCGCAGCATCCTCCCGCCGGACACGACCACGAGCAGACCTGCGAGGGCACTGAGTCCGATGAGCACTGACACGGGGGTCCAGATGCTCAGGGCACCCGCCGCGAGCAGAGGAGGAAGGGTCATGCCCGCGTAGGCGATCAGGAAGATCGCCCCGAGCGCCTCACCTCGTCGTTCCGGGATGGCCGCCGACGCCGCGGTGGTCAGCGCATTGCGGAACAGGATCCCGACACCGGCGCCCGTGATGCCCGCTCCCGTCAAGAAAAGTGCCAGGGACGTGAGCACGGCACCCGCTGAGACCGTGGTGAGACCGAGCACCGCCAGGGCGATCGCGCTGATGAGCTGCGCCCGCGCCGGGACCTTCGTCGTGAGCATCTGCGCCGCGGCGGCAGCCATGAAGAGGACGAACGGCGCGACGCCCACCAGCAGGGGCGAGTGCACGCCGAGCACCCGGCCGAGGAATGTCGACGAGAGGCCCATGAAAGTGCCGAAGACCGCGAACGCCCCGAAGGCGGCCGCCGCGGCCGACCAGAAGGCGGGCCGCCCCGCCGCCGGGACGGCCACGCGCTGCGGCCGGTAGGCGGGCCGCTCCTCGCGGCGTTCGACGGTCTCCGGCACGAAGGCCACGACGACCGCCTCCACGGCGAGGAGGATGGCGAAGATCGCATACGGAGTCACGAGAGGACGCGCGGCCCAGGTGGCGACCACGCCGCCCACCAGCGGCCCGAGGGAGATTCCGCCGAGATTCGCGAACGTCGACACGAGTGACGAACGTCCCTCGGACCGTCCCGCGGCGGCGCCGAGCTCCGAGAGGTGCGCCGTCGCGGTCGCGGTCAGGATGCCGACGCCGAGCCCGCAGACGAAGCGGGCGACGATGAGGCCGGTCACGTCCGTCCATACGAGGAAGAGGACGGCGGAGAGCACGTTGATCAGGAGCGATCCGAGGATCACGCGACGGCGGCCGAGCCAGTCGGAGACGTGGCCCGCCAGATACAGGCTCACCATCACGCCGACCGCGTAGGCGACGAAGATCACCGTGAGGACGATCGTCGGGAAGCCGTCGCGCTGCTGGTAGATCGCGTACAGCGGTGTGGGGATCGCGCAGAACGCCATCTCCGTGAGGAACGCGACGGCGATGATCCAGAAGCCGGCGTGGTGCGGGAGTCGTCGGGCGGAGACGAGGGAAGGGGATGCTGTCGAGGTGGTCACGGGTTCCATGCTTTCCCTCGGGCGTCATCGAGTCCAACGATTATCATGGATCACTGTCATCGCTCTGATCGATGGCGAGGAGGTCACGTGGACACCCGTCAGGCCGAGTACGCCATCGCCGTCGCCGACGAGCTGAGCTTCACCCGGGCCGCGCAGCGCGTGTACGCCGGGCAGTCGACCGTCTCGGCGGGGGTGCGCGCGCTGGAGAAGGAACTGGGCGCCGCGCTCTTCGAACGCGATCAACGCGGAGTGCGGATCACCCCGGCCGGCGAGGCCGTCCTCCCCGTGCTGCGCGAGCTCGCCGATGCCGAAGCCCGCGCCAGGGCGGCGGCGGATCCGCGCGGGGAACTGCGCGGGCTCCTGCGCATGGGCATGTTCACGAGTATCAGTTCCATGGCCGTTCCCCGCGTCATCGGAGCATTCCACCGTGCGAATCCACTGGTGGAACTCCGTCTGCGCGGCACCTCTGGCGGATCCGGCGAGCTGCTGGAGTCGGTGCGACGGGGTCGGGTCGATCTCAGCCTTTTCGGCCTTCCGGCGTCGGCCGCTCCCGGCCTGGCCGTGCATCGCCTCGCGACGACGCCGTACCGGGTCATCCTGTCCGAGGACCACGAGCTCGCTCGGCGCGCGGAGATCGGCCTGGCAGAGATCGCTGCCGAGCACTTCGTCGACACGCCCGCCGGATTCGGCAATCGCGACGTCCTCGACTCCGCACTCGCCGCACGGGGCATCGTCCGCGACATCCGCGCCGAAGTGACGGAGACGAGTGCAATACCGGTGTTCGTCGCCACGGACCTCGGCATCGCGGTGCTTCCGGAACTGCTCATCACGCCTGTCGACGGCGTCGTGTCGGTGGCGCTCGCCGAGCAGATCGACTGGGACCTCAGCATCATCAGCCCCCGCCAGCCCAGCGCCCCGGCAGCGGCGCTGATCGAGGAGTTCCTCGCCGCCTACCGATGAAGCGGGTGCACCGAGGGTGCGCTCGGCTCAGTTCAGCCGGCCCGCGGCGATGTCGGCGCGGAGCTTCGGCAGCACGCGGGAAGCGACCGGGTCCAGTCCCAGGGTTTCGGCGATTTCGAGCGCGAGTGCCTGGTGTCCGGTGGCGTTGGGGTGGAACGGGTCGTTCATGAGCCCCCACGGCACCCCGCCGTTGCCGAGCTCGGCGAAACGGGCGAACTGGTCAACGAGCATCGCGTCCTCGGCAGCGGCGACGTCGCGGACGGCCTGTGCGAACGCGGCGATGCGACCGCGTTCCGGAGCGTTCGGCACGTCCACGGCCGGCGGCGTCTGCAGCACCGGGATCGCACCGAGCTCGCGCACACGCCGGACGAACTCGGTCAGCGACGCCGCGAACTCGTCGGGCGTGATCACGGGGAACGCGCCCTCGTCGGAGCAGTCGTTCGTGCCGATCATGAGCGTGACCACCTGCGGACGCCACGTGGCGACCCGGCGGTCGAAGTCGTCGAGGAGCTGCACGATCCGCCAGCCGCTGATCGCGGTGTCGATGACGACGTCGTGCACCCGGCCGAGCTCGCCACGGACGATCTCGTGCAGGTGCTCCGCGTATGTGCGGCCGCCCTGCGTGTGCACCAGGCCATGCGTGATCGAGTCTCCCGTCAGCACCCAGGTGAGCGGGGCGCCGGAGGCGAGGGCACGGGCGAGAGCGGCGGCGTCGGCGGTCATGGATCCATTCTGGTGGGGGAAGGACCCGGATCCGGTTCCCGCGGCCCCGGACGCGGCGGCGTCCCTCAGCGTCCGAGGCGCTCGGCGCAGGCGACGCAGTGCTCGGCGAACGGGCGCACCTCGAGACGACTGGCGGGGATCGGCCGGCCGCATGAGGCGCAGATGCCGTAGGCGCCGGCGTCCAGGCGCGCGAGCGCGTGGTCGACCTGCTGCAGCTTCGCAGCCGCGGCATCGGCGATCCCCGTGAGGCGGGACCACTCGGACGACAGCGTCACGCCCTCCGGGTCGTGCTCGTCGTCGTCGTTCGAGCCCTCCCGGTCGTGCAGGAGCTCTCGGACCGCGGCGTCGGCCTCGGTGACCTGGGTCGCCGCCGCGGTGCGGAGCTCCTCGAGCAGAGCGCGGGGATCGGAGGCCATGCGGCTGACTCTAGACCTGCCGCGGACCATCCGCCTCACGGCCCGGCGGTGGGCTTCCCGTCGACGAGGGTGAGCAGCACGCGCGCTCCGAGCAGCTCTTCGGGCGAGGTGTCCAGCGGATCGCGGTCGACCACGACGAGATCCGCGGGTGCGCCGGGGACGAGCCGTCCGCCATCGGAGGCGACCGCACGGTGCGCATGCGACGTGTACCCCTCGAGCGCCTCGGCGGCGCTGAGCGCCTGCTCCGGCCCGACGGGTGCGGAGCCCGCTACCGCGACGGAACGGCGCCCCTGGGCGTCCGCCATGATCTCCCACGGATCGAACGCCGCGACCGGCCAGTCCGAGCCCAGGGCGAGCACCGCTCCGCTGCGCCGCACGTCGGCGGTGCGCCACGCACGAGCGGCCCGCTCGGGGCCGAGACGTCGCGACCAGTCGTCGGAGCCGTCCCTGCGCACGTGGTGCGTGCAGTGCGTCGGCTGCATGCTCGCCACGATGCCGTGGGTGCCGATCAACGTGATGATGTCGTCCTCGACCGATTCGATGTGCTCGATGCGATGCGGCACGCCGCCCTTGGGCAGGGCCGCCAGCGTCTCCGCGACGAAGCGGATCCCCTGCTCGCCGATCGCGTGGGTCGCGGTGGGAACCCCTGCGTGGTCGAACTGCCGCACGCGTTCGGCGTAGGCCTCGGCGGGCGTCCACGCCGAGGACAGCCCCTCGCCCTGAGCGTCGGGCCGAGACAACCACGCGGTGCCGCCCTCGACGGTGCCGTCGATGAAGAACTTCGCCCCTTCGACCACGTAGCGCCGGCCGCCCCGGCCCTGCAGCGCGATGAGTGCGGCGACCTCGTCGTCCGTCGTCTCGGGCGTGACCCAGGGGGAGATCCGCAGGCGCACGGGGAGATCGCCGGTCGCCTCGATCGCGGCGAGCAGGTCGAGCGCGTCCTCGTCCTGCAGGTCCATGACGTGCGCCGCCGTGATGCCGACTGCGGCCATGTCGGACAGCAGGCGATGAAGCTGCGCGACCCGGTCGGCGAATCCGAGCACGGGGAGGGCACGCTCGAGGATCTCCATGGTCGGGAACTCGATCAGGTGACCGGTGAGGTTGCCGTCCTCATCGCCCGCGGCACCGGATCCGTCCGGATAGGTGACGGGGGCGTCGATGCCGGCGCGGGTGAGGGCGGCCGCCGAGGCGATGCCCGAGTGCGCGTCGAACATCTTGATGTAGGCGGGGCGGTCGGCGCCGAGCACTTCATGCAGGGCGGCGTTGCCGATCGGGCGGCCCTCGAACGCGGTCGGATCGAGGCCCCAGGCGAGGAACCACTCCGCCCCGGCCTGCTCGTCGCGCCCCCGCTCGAGAGCGGCGACGAGTTCGTCATAGGTGTGCACGCCCGTCAGAGACAGTCCGCGGACGATGCCGAGGCTGTAGATCGGGTGGCTGTGCGCATCGACGAGACCGGGGATGATCGTCGCACTCGCGTGGGTGATGAGCTCGGTGCCCGCTCCCGCGAGAGGGAGGATCTCGGATCTGGGCCCGACGGCGGTGATCCGGCCGTCGGTGATGGCGACGGCGTCGGTGTCCTCTCCGGTCTCCGATGCGAGCGAGCGCACCCGCGCTCCGATGACGATCGTGTCGACCACCATCACTCCTTCAGGTCGAGGGTCGGCGTGGGTCGGCGGAAGAACCGCGTGACGATGAGGAGCAGGATGAATCCGATCGCCAGCCAGGAGAGGCCCACGACGAACGTCATGCCGGTGAGGTTCGTCCACAGCCACACCGTCAGGGCGAAGCCGATGCCGGGCAGCACGAGGTTGTTCACCGCGTGCCATCCGCTGCGCTCACCGCGGTCGAYGAAGTAGTGCTTGAACGTCGMCAGGTTCACGCAGGAGAACGCGATGAGSGCSCCGAAGCTGATCATGTTCGASAYSGTGAGSAGATCCGCGAACGCGGCGTACAGGGAGACGACCGAGACGATCAGGATCGGGATGACCGGGGTGCCGAAGCGCTTGTTCAGCCTTCCGAAGATCGCGCTCGGCAGCACGCCGTCGCGTCCCATGGCGAACAGGATCCGGGCGACCGATGCCTGCGAGGTCAGCGCCGACCCCATGCCGCCGGCGACGAAGCCCGCTATGAACAGCACGGAGAGCCACTGCTGGCCGAGTGAGGCGACCACTTCGATGCTGGCCGTGTCGGGCGAGGTGAACTTGTTCGAGGGGAAGGCCCACTGCGAGAAGTAGGCGAGCAGGATGAAGATCACGCCGGCGGTGATGGTGGTGATCATGATCGCGCGGGGGACGGTGCGGGTGGAGTCCTTCGCCTCCTCGGACAGCGTGGAGACCGAGTCGAAGCCGAGGAAGGAGAGGCACAGGATCGCGGCGCCCTGGAACAGCGGGCCCAGGCCGGTCACGGTTCCGTCGCCGCGGAACGGCAGCAGCGGGTCGACGTGGTGGCCCGTGGCGGATCCGATCGCGAAGACGACGAACGCGATGATGAAGATCGTCTGCACGGCGATGATCACGAAGTTGGCGCGGGCGACCGAGACGATGCCGATCACGTTCAGGACCGTGACGAGCAGGATCGCACCGACGATCCACACCCAGTTCGGGATCGACGGGAACGTCTGGTTCATGTAGAGCCCGACGATCAGGTAGTTGATCATCGGGAGGAAGAGGTAGTCCAGCAGCAGCGCCCATCCGGCGAGGAAGCCGATCGCGCCGCCGAAGCTCTGCTGGGTGTAGATGTACGCGGATCCGGAGTACGGATAGGCGACCGACATCCGCGCGTACGAGCGGGCGGTGAACACCATCGCGACGAGGGTGATCACGTAGGTGATCGGCACGCGCCCGCCGGTGAGCTGGGTGACGATGCCGTACGTCGTGAACGCGGTGAGCGGCACCATGTAGACGAGGCCGAACAGCACGAGGGATGGTGTGCCCAGCACCCTCTTGAAGCGGCCTTCGGTGACCTGGGCGGTGAGCTCCGTGGGCGAGGCGAGCGGCTCGCCGGGGGCGGGGTGAGTCATGGGGGCTCCTGTTCCGCGGGCGTTGCGGGTGGGGGGATCGACGTCGTCGTCGTGTCGGCGGCAGGGAATCCGTCGGTTCCGCCAGAGTAGCAATATCGATAAAGCAAGCGCAAGTACTTGTCTGGGCTCAGCTGCGGATCGTGGATACGGATCGGGCGGGCTGAGCGGCCGAGGGTGAGCGCCCCGGGGTCCCGAGGTCCCCAGGGCTCTGCGTCAGAGGGCCTCGGATCAGGAGGACGGGGCCACGACGGGGCCGCGGGTGGACGCCCGGCGCTGCACCGAGATCGGCACCAGCTCGCGCACCGTGCGGTCATCACCTGCGGCGGCTTCGATCACCGCTACGGCGGCGCGCACGCACCGCCGACCGAACTCGCGCGGATGCAGGTCGATCGCGGTGACCGAAGGCTGCGCCAGGGCGAGTACCTCGGAGTCGACGAGCGCGGCGACGAGCAGATCCTCGCCGACGCGGCGGCCGAGCCGCTGCGCGCTGGTGACGACGCTGAGCGCCGTGCCGTCGGAGACGGCGAGGATCGCATCGACCGGGTCGTTGACGTCGCGCACGAGCTCGGCCACCGCCGCGTGGATCATCTCGGGCGCCGTCGGGTGCGGCAGCGTGACGGTACGGGGCTGCATGCCGTGCTCGGTGCACCAGTCGGTGAAAGCATCCCGGACGGTGAACGCCCAGTCGCTCTGCAGGTCGGGGAGCACCATCGCCGGATGCCGCGCCCCTCGCTCGTGCAGATGCGCCATCAGCTCGCGGACGGCCGGCACGTGGTCGCTGGTGACCTCGCCGCGCGCGGCCGGCAGCCCCTCGGGCACGCGCTCGCCGGTGACGACGGGCACCCGGCCGGCGAGGAGGGTGCGCGCTGCAGGATCGTCGATGGCGGGATCCAGCAGGATCACGGCGTCGGCGGGCAGCTGGTCGTAACCCTCCGGTCGCTCGCCGGACGGCAGCATGAAGACGATGAGGCCCGTGCGCTCAGCCTCCTCGACCATGCCGAACGTCGCCTCCATGTAGTACGACATCGTGGTGCTGTCGGGCGGGATGTGCAGCGCGAGCATACCCGTGCGCGAGCCCTTGAGGTTGCGGGCGACGGTGTTCGGCCGATAGCCGAGTTCATCGGCGACCTCGTGCACGCGACGGCGCATCTCCTCCGACACGCGGCCGCGCCCCGTGATCGCGAACGACGCGGTCGAGCGGGACACGCCGAGGCGATCGGCGATGTCCTGCAGTGTCACCGCACGGTCGGGTCGCATGCTCTCGAACCTACTCTGTACCGGCAGGGGGAGCCGCCGCTGTGCGGGTAGGAGGCGCCGCCCGCTGTGCGGGGCAGAGCGAGCCGGGCGCACGTCGCAGCGACGCCGTGCACGCGGAGTGCCGGATTCAGCCCAGCAGCACCGTGAGCAAGGCGGATCCGCCGCCCACCAGGATGAGTGCGACGATCACGACCCAGGCCGTGATGCGGATCCGGCGCTGCCGCCGAGCGCTGTAGATCGAGAGGTCCTCGGTCTCCTCGGGGGTGCTGTTCATGAGCTTCCTCGCTTCGCGGGCCGTCAGGCGCCGATCGGCTCGGCGACGGTCGGGCCGAACGCGGCGGGCAGGGTCGCCTGGGCGGTCGCGCGCAGCTCCTCGACGGAGACGGTGAAGACGTCCTGCACCTCGAGCTGCGGGGCGCTGTCGGTCACGCCGATGCGGAGCACGGGGTAGCCCCGGCCCTCGCACAGGCCCTGGAACTTCACGTCGTCCTCGCGGGGAACGGTCACGATCACGCGGCCGGCCGACTCGGAGAACAGCGCGGTCGCAGCGTCCACGCCGTCGCGCTCCATGAGCTCGGTCAGCCACACGCGGGCGCCGACGCCGAAACGCATGACGCCTTCGGCGAGCGCCTGGCCGAGGCCGCCTTCGCTGAGGTCGTGCGCCGAGGAGATCAGCCACTCGTCGCGCGCGGCGCCGATGAGGCCGGCCAGGCGCTTCTCGCCTGCGAGGTCGACCTTGGGCGGCAGGCCGCCGAGGTGGTCGTGGATGACGTCGGCCCAGGCGGATCCGGAAAGCTCCGTCGAGGTGGTGCCGAGCAGGTAGATGTTCTGGCCCTCGTCCTGCCAGCCGGACGGGATCCGGCGGGAGACGTCGTCGATGATGCCGAGCACGCCGACCAGCGGGGTCGGGTGGATCGGCACGTCGCCGGTCTGGTTGTAGAACGAGACGTTGCCGCCGGTGACCGGGGTGCCGAGCTCGAAGCAGCCGTCAGCGAGGCCGTCGACGGTCTGGCCGAACTGCCACATGACCTCGGGGTTCTCGGGCGAGCCGAAGTTGAGGCAGTCGGTGATCGCGGTGGGCTCCGCGCCGGTGACAGCGACGTTGCGGTACGCCTCGGCGAGAGCSAGCTGCGCACCCGCGTAGGGGTCGAGCTGGCTGTAGCGGCCGTTCGCGTCGGTCGAGATCGAGAAGCCGAGGCCCGACTCCTCGTCGACGCGGATCATGCCGGCGTCGTCGGGGAAGGCGAGGGCGGTGTTGCCGAGCACGTAGTAGTCGTACTGGTTGGTGATCCAGCGGGTGTCGGCGAGGTTGGGGCTCTCCAGCAGCGCCAGGAATTGCTGCTTCAGCGCCTCCGGGTCGTTGTCGCGGGGGAGCAGCTCCGCCGCGTCGGCCTGCAGCGCGTCGATCCAGGTGGGGTAGGCGACCGGGCGGTCGTAGACCGGGCCGTCGACGGCGACGGTGGAGGGATCCACGTCGACGATGCGCTCACCCTGCCAGTCGATGATGAGGCGGCCGTCGCCGGTGACCTCGCCGAGGACCGAGGTCTCCACGTCCCACTTCTTCACGACGGCCATGAACGCGTCGAGCTTCTCGGGCGCGACGATCGCCATCATGCGCTCCTGCGACTCCGACATGAGGATCTCCTCAGCGGTCAGCGTGGGGTCGCGCAGCAGCACGTTGTCGAGCGACACGTGCATGCCGGAGTTGCCGTTCGCGGCCAGCTCGCTCGTGGCGCAGGAGATGCCGGCCGCGCCGAGATCCTGGATCGCCTCGACGAGCTCGTCGCGGTACAGCTCGAGGCAGCACTCGATGAGCACCTTCTCGGCGAACGGGTCGCCGACCTGCACCGCGGGGCGCTTGGTCGGGCCCTTCTCGTCGAACGAGTCGGAGGCGAGGATCGACGCACCGCCGATGCCGTCGCCGCCGGTGCGGGCGCCGAAGAGCACGACCTTGTTGCCGACGCCGGTGGCGTTCGCGAGCTTGAGGTCCTCGTGGCGGAGCACGCCGACCGCGAGCGCGTTCACGAGGGGGTTGGCCTGGTAGACGGCGTCGAACACCGTCTCGCCGCCGATGTTCGGCAGGCCGAGGCAGTTGCCGTAGAAGCTGATGCCGGCGGTGACGCCGTGCACGACGCGGGCGGTGTCGGGGTCGTCGATCGCGCCGAAGCGGAGGGCATCCATGACGGCGACGGGGCGCGCGCCCATCGAGATGATGTCGCGGACGATGCCGCCGACGCCGGTCGCGGCACCCTGGAAGGGCTCGATGAACGACGGGTGGTTGTGCGACTCGGCCTTGAACGTGACCGCCCAGCCCTCGCCCACGTCGATGACGCCCGCGTTCTGGCCCATGCCGACCATGAGACGCTTCTTCATCTCGTCCGAGACCTTCTGGCCGAACCGGCGCAGGTAGTTCTTCGAGGACTTGTAGGAGCAGTGCTCGCTCCACATCACCGAGTACATCGCCAGCTCGCCCGAGGTGGGGCGGCGGCCCAGGATCTCGCGGATCCGCGCGTATTCGTCGTCCTTGAGGCCGAGCGCCGCGTACGGCTGCTCCTTCTCCGGCGTCGCTTCTGCGTTGGCGACCGAGTCGGGGACGTGGTCGGTGGGGGTGTTCGGAGAGGTCACGCGGGCTCCTGGAGCGAGGGGAGGCGGGGCAGGGTCCAGTCTACCGGCGGTCGACGGCCCGGATCCGCGCGTGCTTCGGGAGGCTTCGCCGCGACGATCTGCACAGGATGCGACGATCAGCACACCGGATCCGGCTGAAACGTGTGCTGATCGTCACAGGATGTGCAGATCGTCACCCGTTGAGAGCGCCCGGGCCACCTGCTCGAAGCGGCCGAGCCTGCGCCGCTTTCAGCCCACCCATAGAATTGACGCGGGGCGCAGCGTTGCCGGACACCGTGTTGCCATCGGGGCGGCCGTGCGACGGAGCGCAGGAAGCAGGAAATCGCATGAGTGTGAAGTACGACCAGGGCGCGCCGGATCCGGCTACGCGCACGCTCGACTCGGTCACGGGCATCAGCAAGAAGGGCCTCCCGACGGGCACCGTGGGAGTGCTCGGCTGTCTGGTGATCGGGATCTCGACGTGTGCCCCGGCCTACACGCTGACCGCCGCGGTGGGACCCGCCGCGAGCGAGGTCGGCTATCAGACCCCCGCGATCTTCCTCATGGGCTTCATCCCGATGCTGCTCGTCGCGCTCGGCTACCGCGCGCTCAACTCCGCGATGCCCGACTCGGGCACGTCGTTCACGTGGGCCACCCGCGCCTTCGGACCGTGGATCGGGTGGATGGCCGGCTGGGGCCTGATCGCCGCGACCGTGCTGGTGCTGTCGAATCTGGCCGGCATCGCCGTGGAGTTCCTGTTCCARTCGATCAGCATCGCCGTCGGCAACCCGGCGATCGCCGACCTCGCCGCGAACAAGTTCATCAACATCGCGGTGTGCCTGGGGTTCATGGCTCTCGCGACGCTCATCTCGTACCGAGGCATGACCTCGACGAAGATCTTCCAGTACATCACCGTGATCTTCCAGATGGCGGTGATGGTGTGGTTCGTGATCGCGATGTTCGTGGGCGCGGCGAACCCCGCCAACAAGGAGGCGAAGCTGCCCGAGCTGAGCTGGTTCAACCCGTTCGAGGTGTCCAGCTTCAGCGCGTTCGCCGCCGGCATCGCCGTGTCGATCTTCGTGTACTGGGGCTGGGACACCGTGCTCACGATGGGCGAGGAGACCAAGCCGTCGAAGGGGCGCCTCTCCACGGAGAGCAAGGCGGCGACGATCCTCGTCGCGATCCTCGTCGTCCTCTACGTCGGTACGGCGACGGCCACCGTCGCGTTCGCCGGTCTCAGCGACGGGCCCACCGGTCTCGGCAACTCCGAGATCATCGAGAACGTGTTCGCGGCGCTCGCGCATCCGGTCATGGGCCCGGCCGCGATCCTGCTCTCGCTCGCGATCCTGGTCAGCGCGATGGCGTCGATCAACTCGACGGCGATCTCGCCCGCGCGCACCCTGCTCGCGATGTCGCACTACGGCGCGCTGCCCGCGTCGCTGAAGAAGGTGCACCCGAAGTACAAGTCGCCGCACGTGGCGTTGCTGCTCTCGTCGATCGTCGCCTCGGTGTTCTACGCCGTCATGCGCTTCATCAGCGAGGACGTGCTGTGGGACACGATCACGGCGCTCGGCATGATGGTGTGCTTCTATTACGGCGTCACCGCGCTCGCGAGCCCCTGGTACTTCCGCAAGGCGGCGATCCGCGAGGGCTTCGGATCGATCATGATGAAGATCGTGCTGCCCGGCCTCGGGGGGATCCTGCTGCTGATCGTGTTCGTCAAGACGACGATCGACGCGATGGATCCGGAAGCCGGATCCGGCAGCAACATCGGCGGCATAGGCCTGGTCGGGATCATCGGCGTCACTGTGCTGGGCCTGGGCGTGATCCTCATGTTCGTCCAGGCGAAGGTCTCACCGGACTTCTTCCGCGGCAAGCGCCTCACGCGCACCGACGCCACGAACGACACCTCGGCGCTGCAGGTCTTCGACGACGGCCTCGGCGGCTGACGGCCGATTGGTTCCCGCCCGACCCCTCACGGTCTGGCCCCTCACGGCGCGACGGGTCGCCCGCCGACGTTCGCCTCTCGGCCCGAGCTGCGTCCTCTGAGAAAGGATCCGGGGTCGGCGCCGTCGCGGGAGCGCGCCCGTCGCGTGTTCATCTCGCGTACGGCGTCGTCCACGCGTTCGCGACGCGAGGCCAGCATGATCTCAGTGCCGGTGCCGGACTCCTCGATCACAGCCGCGCGGGACTCGCGGATCCGGTCTGCGGCGCCGACGCCGAACCCGCGCACGAAACCGCTGCGTGCACGCCGTCGCACGGTGTCGTCGAACCAGGGGTAGCGGTCGCGTTCGGCGGTCCACCAGTGCCGCATCGCGACCATCGACTGCACCTGCAGGCTGGCGATCAGGATCCGCGCCTGCGACACGTCCGACGCGCAGCCGACGAGGTAGAGCGTACAGTCTCCGCCGGACGCGCCGAAGAGCGGGCGCACGGTGCCGAGGGCGACGGCGACTCCCGCGCCGAGCTCGCGGATGTCTCGGGCGTAGGAACCGCTGAACAGCATGAGTTCGCGCACGATCTCCTCGTGCGCGTCTCCGTGGAGGGCTCGTCGAGCGTCGAGGCGCGCTCTCTCTATGCCGTACTTCAGCATTAGACGCTCGGCGTGCTCGGTGAGCGCCTCCGCCTCTTGGGGTGTGGTGCTCTCGGCCTTCGCCAGCAGCTTCATGATCAGGTCGAGCTTGCGGTCGCTCATGTCATCTCCTCCGTATCGGATGTCTCGGCATCCTCCGCGGGACCTCCCCCAGTGCGACGGCGACCGCACGCAACCTGTGCCGAACGAGTTCCGCACAGGGACGGCGCGGATCGAGTGGATCCGGCGCATCCCTACGACAACCGCCTGAACCGCGCCCTGCACATCCGCGGCTAGCACGCCGGAAGCGCGGTGACAAGCCAGCAGACGCCGGCGTTCTGCCGGCCTAGCGTGTGCCGTGTACCCGGAGCCCGTCCGTCACCCGACGGCGGTTCAGACCGAGACTCCCCGATGTGAAGGAGCGCGCCATGACGAACAACCCGCAGATGCCGCTGGTCCCGGAGGATCCGGAGGATGAGCTCTCCGACCCGCCTCTCGTGGAGGATCCGGAAGGCCACGAGAAGCTCGACCCGGATCGGAACGACGAACAGATCGACAGCGCCGAAGCCGACCGCATCGCGGCCGAGACCGACGCCGACCCCCAGGAGAACTGACCCGAGCCGTGCCACCCGTCGACACGGATGTGATCCGCGCGCCCGCGCTGGCAGCTGGCGGCTGGCAGCTGTGGGCCGCTACAGGAGCGTCTGGTGCGCTGAATGGATCCACGAACGAACGCACGGGATGCCCGGAGATCCGGATCCGTGGATCGCTGCGGGGCGTGCACGACGGCCGGCGATCTCGCGCTCGGGCGGATCCTCGAGCGTCAGAGGTCGAGCGTGGCCTCGTCGGGGAGCAGGATACCGCCGGAGGTGTTGGCCGAGTTCGCGTAAGCCTGCACGCGTCGCGGGTCGATCTCGGGCGGCGTCGGATCCGTGAACTCGAACCGCAGCGGGATGGAGGGGTGCAACCAGATCGTGGAGCGCCCGAGGGGCTGGGTGCCGTCGTGGCGCCAGGACAGCGTGAAGCTCTCGTTGCGGCGCAGCTTCGTCGCGATCACGATCTTCAGGTGGGCGAGGGCGACGTCTTCGATCTCGATCGGATGCTCGGATCCGCCGTAATAGAGGGTTGCCATGCTCCGGACGCTACGCCTTTCGATCGGATCCTGGGGGCTGACGCGCAAGATCGCGGTGATGATCCGGCGGCCGTCGACCGGCGAGGACCCGGGCCGGTGGCTATCCGGCCCGGGGCCTCGGGGTTCCGCGGCTTGGCGGGAGTCCTGAAGCCTTGGGGATCCCGCATGCGCCCGGAACTTCCCTCCTGTGTCCATCTCCCGGTGACGAGCACGACGCTAGCCGTGATCCATCGGGCCGCGAAGGGGGTTGACCGGGCGCGGCGTTCAGGCTACGCGCGGCACGACCGCGGCTGGTCCGCGCTGACATCCGTGTGCGAGAATCCAAGCCCGCAGCCCGTCTGGGGCGCGTCGCCGGGGAGGAACCGTGGGAATCACCGCAGGTGCGCTTGTCGCCGTCTTCGTCGCGCTGTTCATCGTGCTGGTGGTGCGGCGCCGCAAGTAGCGCGCGACAGCAGCCGACCGCCACGGGGCTCTGTCCTCCCTCGCGGTCCCTTGGCGCGCTACTGCACCGACCATCCGCCGTCGGAAGCGAGGATCGCGCCGTTGATGTTCACGGCGTCGTCCGAGAGCAGGAAGGTGATCGAGGCGGCGAGGTTCTCGGCGGTCGCCACGGTCGGGATGGCCTGCTGGAACGGCGCGAGCCGACCGGATCCGTATTCGGACATGTGCGGGGGCATCGGGATCCCCGTCGCGACGCCTCCGGGGGCGACGGAGTTCACGCGGATCCCCTTCGGGCCGTACATGAAGGCCGCCGACTTCGTGACGCCGATGATGCCGTGCTTGCTGGCGGTGTAGGCGTTGCCCGACGCGTTGCCGCGCAGGCCGGCCTCGCTCGAGACGTTGAGGATGGATCCGCGCCCCGCAGCTTCCATGATCGGGAGGACCGCGCGCATGAGCTTGAACGGMGCGGTGAGGTTGATCGCGATCACGCGGTCCCACACGGCGTCGGGCGTCTCGCCGGCGGGGGAGAAGTCGTCGTTGATGCCGGCGACGTTCGCCAGGCCGTCGATGCGGTCGCCTGCTGCGGCGGCGACGACACGGTCGATCGCGTCCTGCTGAGTGAGGTCGCCGGCGACCGTCACGATGCCGGGGAGGTCCGCGGCCAGCGCGTCGAGCTTGTCSGCSGCGATGTCGCASGCGATGACRCGRCCGCCCTCGCGGGMGATGCGGGASGCSGTGGCCCTGCCGATACCCGACGCGGCGCCCGTGACGATGACGGTCTTGCCGGCGAAGCGGTCGGGGGTCGTCTGCTCGATCCAACCGGTCGGAGCGGCGTCCTCGGGGATCTCGCCGCTGTTCGCCGCCCGCACGAGGTCGTCGACCACGGACTGCGGCATGGCGCCCTGGCTCATCACGACGAGCTGCTGCAGGGGCAGGCCGAGCACGGGGGTGAGCGAGTCGGCGTCCGCTCCGGACTGCGCCAGTAGCCCGCGGATCAGCTCGCCGCCGGTCGGATCGGCGAGCCAGTCGCCGATGGAGGAATTCGCGGTCAGGGCCATGTGTGTCTCCTTCGTGAGCTCGTGGATCCGGTGGTGTTGCGACGCTCACCTCGGATTGTGATCTGTTTCGCAACGGTGCGTCCACTTATTGAGGAGCGTATACCTCGCTACTCTCGGAGGGTGCCCCGTCCCCGCAGTGAGAACGCCCGCCAGGCGGTGCTGGCGGCGATGCGCGCCGCGCTCGCCGCGGACGGCTACAACGCGGTGACCATCGAGGGGCTCGCCGCCGAGGCTGGTGTCTCGAAGCAGACGATCTACCGGTGGTGGCCCTCGAAGGCGGCGATCCTCGGCGAGGCGCTGCTGGAGGGCGCATTGCCCGGTGCTGACGTCGACCTGCCGTTCTCGTCGGATCTCGCCGCGGATCTGCGATCATGGTTCGCGACCGCGGGCGAGCATCTGTCCCGTACCGAGAACGTGGAGCTCGCCCGCGCGCTCATCGCGGTGACCGCCACGGATCCGGAGCTGGGCGAGGCCCTGAACCACCGATTCGCGGATCCGATCGTGTCGTGGATCGTCGCGCGGGTCACCCGCGCGCAGGAGGCGGGAACGGTGCGTGCCGACGTGGATCCGACTGCCGTCGCGGACCAGTTCGTCGCGGCGACCTCGTACGCGGCGCTGCTCGGCCGGCCGTTGACGGCGGATCGCGTGGACGGGCTCGTCGACCTGGTGATGCGCGGGATCGCGGCGCGCTGATTCGATCCTCGGGGTCGTCGGCGACTTCCTTCGCTGGCCGGTGAGGTTTCGCTCCGCTGGGGTCGTTGAGTTCTCGCTCCGCTGGGGTCGTTGAGCGAGCGCAGCGAGACGAAACGCGGCGCCGGGTCTGCCTGCCGCTGGTCGTTGAGCGAGCGAAGCGAGACGAAACGCGGCACCCTTCCGTGGTTGCGCCTGTGGATAACTCCCCCGGAGACGCCCCCGATCCGGTTACGGTGTGGGAGTGAAACTTCGACGTAGCGCTCTCGTGACGACGGCCGGTCGTGCCGGCCGCCTCATGGAGCCGCTGCGAGCGGGCATCGCCGTAGTGCTCGTCGCCGCCGCGGTCGGCCTCGCCGGCTGCACGCCTGGCCCTGCTCCCAAGCCCACCCCGACTCCGCTGTTCACGAGCGAGGCAGAGGCATTCAAAGCCGCGGAACAGGTGTACCGGGACTACAACGACGCGAGCAACGAACGTCGGGAGGGGCAAGCGAACACCGATCCACAGAGCTTTCTCTCCGGCCAGGCGCTCGAGGACGACATCAATGCGCAACGATCGTTCAAGGAGAAACACCTGAAGATCGTGGGTCCGAACCGGGTCAGTTCCTTTCATCCAATTGGATACGACAAAGCACGCGACCAGGTAAGCGTCGACTTGTGCATTGATGTCAGTGAGAGTCATGTGATTGACGAGTCAGGTGCAGATGTGACGCCTTCGACCCGCGCTGATTTGGTGGCTCTCAACGTCGTCATGACAGGGCAGGGCGATCATCTTGAAATCACGAGCGCCGTGGCAGGGAACCACGCATGCCTCCCTTGAGAACGGCGAGTTCTCGGCTGGTCCTTGTTGTTCTACTTGCCGGCCTGATGATCCCTATGCACCTCTTCGGCGGCCCAGATGGTGCGGCCGCCGATCCGCCACCTGCCTGCAGCACCGACGAGATTGCTGCTGGTCTCTGCGGCGCCGATCCCAGCGGGGTCACCGTCGGCGACACCGAAACTAACAGTGGAGGTGGCACTCCGTCCGAAGACGGCGAGGTTGGTTCCGGTGGACCTGGCGGCTCAGGCGGCAGGGGAACCACCGAACCTTCTCCCCGCGAGATCTGCATGGCTACACCGGGCCCGCCCAGTGCCTTCTGCCGCTCTCTCGCACCCCTGGGCGTAGCAAACGGACAACCGGCTCCCACGGTCCCCGGCTGGAGCGCCACCGTCACCGATCTCGCGCGTTTCGTCCCGACGAACGCCACCGTCGCCGGCGAACCCGACAACATCGCCGTTGTCGGACTCCCCGCGAACTTCCTCAGCAGTGCCAAGACCGAGACGGTCCCGGGCGCGATCCTCGGTCGGGCGCTCACCATCCGCTTCACGCCCGTGAGCTACGCGTTCGACTACGGCGACGGCGAGCAGCGCACGAGCACGACGCCGGGCACGGCCTGGGACGCGAGCGGTCAGGCGCAGTTCACGCCCACCGACACGAGTCACGTCTACAAGCAGCCCGGCACCTACACAGTCACCGTCACAGTTACCTACGCCGCGGATGTCGACCTCGGCGCCGGCTGGATCCCGATCAACGGCACGCTGAACGGCCCGCCTGCCAGCCAGCAGATCCGCGTCGTCAAGGCGCACACGGCCCTTGTTCAGGGCACCTGCCTGGAGCGTCCCAGCGCGCCTGGCTGCTGACTCGAAACAGAGCCGCCGTCGATACCGCC
This sequence comes from Microbacterium sp. 01T413_2, assembly GCF_056398985.1. Lineage (NCBI taxonomy): Bacteria > Bacillati > Actinomycetota > Actinomycetes > Micrococcales > Microbacteriaceae > Microbacterium > Microbacterium sp. 01T413_2. The sequence continues at coordinate 18,931 of NZ_JBFTQL010000023.1, read as the reverse complement.
CGCGTCAGACCCGTTCGCTGCGCCGTTCCCGGATCCGCGGGCCGTCGGAGGACACGGCCTGGGCGGAGAGGTTCCCGCGCGCGGGCATCCGGAAGTTCAGCGGCACCGAGCTGCGGAACTCCGAGGCGAAGCGTCCTGTACCGTGCAGGTCGGCGCCGAGTTCGCGCACCGTCGTGACGAGCTGCGTGAGCTGGTGCGACGAGGGTCCGGCGGGCCCACCCGTCTGCGCATCGAGGAGCGCCTTCTGAATGGTTCGGACAGACGCGATCCGCGTCGGCTGCGCCTTCGCCGTCTCGTCGAGACCTCCGGTCCACACGCGCGCGTCAGGGTGCGAGTAGAACACGCAGGTCTGCAGGTAGGGCGCGGATCCGTGTCGTGCGGACAGGTGCTGATAGAAGCGGCGAGCCTGGCGTCGCACCTGTGAGGCGGGGGAGTCAGCCCCGAGCAATGTGCGCACGTCAAGGCGTTCGCTGCCATCCCGCGACACCGCGATCGCGAACGATGTCGGCAGCGTGCTCTCATCGAACAGCACCCCGAGAGCTCCCGCGAGTGAGGACGGCTTCTTGCCGTCGAGGATGAGGCCCTTCCAGTTCTTGCTGTCGACCAGCACGACCGCCTTCTCGGTGATCACCAGGTGGTCGAGCTGTGCGCAGTACGGTGCGATGGATCCCTCGTCGCTCGGCGAGAACACGATGTTCGTCGCGACGATCGCGTCGAGCCCGGCCGCCTCGCACGCGTCGACGAGCACCTCGCGTGACGCGAGCTCCCAGCGCAGTCCGCGCCCGGCGAGCCGTCGGGATCCTTCCTCGTTCGCGATCGCGGCATCGCGCTCCGCGGTGAGTGCGCGCACCTGTTCCTCGTGCGCCTCCAGGCGCTGCGTCATCTCGGCATCATGCCGCGTGGTCAGCGTGGCGAGCGTCTCGCTGTGGGTGCTCTGCAGCTCGCGTGTGGCGCTGGCCTGTCGCTCGACGAGCGAGGTCTCCTCGTCGGCGTAGCGACGCTGCAGCTCGTCCCTCGTGCGGCGGTYGCGCCTGATCAGAACCCACGCCGTGAGCGCGAACGCGACCAGCAGCACGGCGACGATGACGAGCAGGACCAGCGTGGAGATCTCCATCCATCCAGCCAACCAGCGGCCGCCGACTTTCCCGGCGCGTCGCCCGCGCGTGGCGCAGATGGCCCGACTCCTCGAAGAGGTCGAGAGATGGGGATCCCTCACGCAGATAGCTCGGTACTTCAAGCCTGCAGATCGTTAGTCCAGCCAGAGAGCTACATCTCTTCTCATAAAGACAATCTATCTGGATGTTTGGCCGAGCAGTCTGATCTCCAATTTGGCCAGGATCCCGCCGTGGGCGGATACTCGACCCGTCCCGGACGTCGATCCCGACCGGGTCCAACAATGAACTCGACCTCCTCTTATGCGACTGCGGCTTCCGACCGCAGCATCGCCGTCGTCGGTGTCGGACGCCTCGGCGGCGTGCTGGCGCGGGCGCTGACGGAGGCCGGGTTCGACGTGCGTGGACCACTCGGCCGTGAAGATGCCGTGCCGGCCGTCGACATTGCGATCCTGTGCGTGCCCGATGCGGCGATCCACGTTGCTGCGTTGGCAACGCGTCCGCATGCGGGGCTGGTCGGCCACGTCTCCGGAGCGACGGGGCTCGACGACGTCGACTTCAGCATCCACCCGCTGCAGACCTTCACGGGATCCGAGCAGCCCAGCGTCTTTCACGGCATCGGCGCCGCGATCGACGGGCGTACGCCGGAGGCGCTCGCGACGGCGGAGAGCGTTGCTCGCGCGCTCGGTGCGCATCCGTTCCAGGTCGTCGATGCGCACCGTGCCGGGTATCACACGTCCGCCTCGATCGCGTCGAACCTGCTCCTCGCCGTGCTCGACGCAGCCGAGCGGGTCGCCGGATCTGTGGGGATCCCCTCGGGTGAGGCACGCGCGATCCTCGCGCCACTCGTGCGGCAGACCGTCGAGAACTGGGCCGATCGCGGCGCCGCGGAAACGCTCACCGGGCCGATCGCCCGCGGTGACGAGGACACTGTTGCTCGACAGCGGGCGGCCATCGCGGCGCGTAACCCGGAGCTTCTAGAGGTCGTCGATGCGCTGATTGCGCAGACCCGCGCGCTCGCCGATCCCGAAGGTGACGGCGTTTCGTCTCGCTTCGCTCGCTCAACGACCCCGGGTGCGGACCAGCGGGACCGCGTTTCGTCTCGCTTCGCTCGCTCAACGACCATGGGCGCGGTCGGCTCGGTGCGGTCAACGACCATGGGCGGGAAGAACCCATCGACCGAGGGGACCCGCGCATGAGGATCATCCGCACCATCGCTGAGGTCCGCGCGGCGGTGGGTGAGGCCAAGCGCGGCGGCAAGACCGTCGGACTCGTCCCGACCATGGGCGCCTTCCACGCCGGGCACCTGTCGCTGATGCGGGAGGCCCGGAAGAACAACGACCTCGTCGTCGTGTCGCTGTTCGTCAACCCGACGCAGTTCGGCCCGAACGAAGACCTCAGCCGCTACCCGCGCGACGAGGCCCGGGATGCCGCGATGGCGGACGAGCAGGGCGCGGACATCCTGTTCGCGCCCGAGCCTGCGGAGATCTACCCCGACGGCTTCGCAACGACGATCCACATCGCCGGCATCACCGACGTGCTCGACGGCGCGAGCCGTGGTGCGCATCACTTCGACGGGGTCGCCACGGTCGTCGCCAAGCTGTTCGGCATCGTCGCTCCCGATGTCGCCTACTTCGGGCAGAAGGACGCGCAGCAGGTGCTCGTCGTCCGCCGGCTCGTGCGCGATCTGAACCTCGACGTGCGGATCGAAGCCTGCCCCATCGTGCGCGAGGCCGACGGGCTGGCCATGAGCTCGCGCAACGTCTACCTCGACCCCGAGGCGCGGCGGCGGGCGACCGCGCTGAACCGCGCGCTCGATGCGGCGCAGGCCCTCGCGGACACGGGAGAGCGCGGCACCGGCGCCATCACCGCTGCCGCCGGTGCGATCCTCGCCGATGCCGGGATCACTCCCGAATACCTCGAGCTCCGCGACACCGAGACCCTTCGTCCCRTCGTACGCCTCGATGGCGAGGCGCTGCTCGCGGTCGCCGCGAACGTGGGCGCCGCGCGACTGATCGACAACCACATCCTCCGTTCTGCCGACAGGAGAGGCGACGCCTGATGCGACGCACCATGCTGAAGTCGAAGATCCACCGCGCGACGACCACCGGATCCGACCTGCACTACGTCGGATCCATCACGATCGATCCCGATCTGCTCGAGGCGGCCGACATCCTCCCGCACGAGCAGGTGCACGTCGTCGACGTCGACAACGGATCCCGCTTCGAGACGTACACGATCGCGGGAGAGCGCGGATCCGGAGTGATCCAGGTCAATGGCGCCGCCGCCCGGCTGGTGCACACGGGCGACACCGTGATCGTCATCTCGTACGCCGACTACTCCGCCGAAGACCTCTCCACCTACGCGCCGTCCGTGGTGCATGTCGACCGGGCGAACGCGATCATTCAGGTCGACTCCGCCGTGGATCAGCTGCTGACGGGAATCGCGCGATGAGCGCGCACACCGCACCCACCCGCCGGCTCACCCTCGCCGACCTCGCCGCGAAGAAGGCCGCGGGCGAGCCGATCGTCATGGTCACCGCCTATGACCACCCCGGTGCGCAGATCGTCGAGGCGGCCGGCGTCGACATCGTGCTCGTGGGCGACTCGGCCGCGATGACGGTGCTCGGCTACGACAGCACGGTGCCGGTCTCGGTCGACGAGATGATCATGCTCACCAAGGCGGTTCGACGCGGCCTCACGAAGCCGCTGCTCGTCGCGGATCTGCCGTTCGGGTCGTACGAGACCTCCGACGCGCAGGCGCTCGCCACGGCCCAGCGCTTCGTGAAGGAGACCGGCTGCGACCTCGTCAAGATCGAGCGCGGCGGCACCTCGGTGCAGCGCGCGCGGGCGCTGGTGGAGGCCGGGATCCCCGTCGTCGGCCATGTCGGGCTCACCCCGCAGACGGCGACGTCGCTCGGTGGCTACCGCGCGCAGGGCCGCACGGCTGATGCGGCGCTGTCGCTCATCGACGACGCCCTCGCCTTGCAGGACGCGGGCTGCGCGCTGCTCGTGGTCGAGGCCGTGCCGAGCGACGTCACCGCCGCGCTCATGCCGCTCATCGACATCCCGGTGATCGGGATCGGAGCCGGATCCGACACCGACGGGCAGGTGCTCGTTTTCCATGACCTGCTGGGGATCTACGACGGCGGCGCGGCGAAGTTCGTCAAGCGGTACGCGGACCTGCGCACCGCGGCGATCGACGGTGTGACGGCCTACGCCGACGAGGTGCGCGACCGCGCGTACCCGGCGCCGGAGCACACCTACTCGATGCCTGCCGAGGAGGCCGCCCGGCTGCGCGAGCTGCTCGCGGCGCGGTGACGACGCCGGCGCCGCTCTAACGGGTGGCGAGCGCGCCGATGCCCTCGGCGAGCACCACGGCCCCGAGACCGATCACCACGATCGAGGCCGCGACGCCGATGATCAGGGTGGCCCGCGGTCCGATCAGGTGGCCGAACGCCGCGCCCGCGCCCGCGAGCACGAGCTGCCATGCGAACGAGGCGATCCCGGCGGCGGCCACGAAGGCCACCGGTCCCGCCGCCGAGGTGCTGCGCGCCGTGACCGCGCCGCCGAGTGCGATGAAGTAGATCAGCGTCATCGGGTTGATCGCGGTGAGGCCGAAGAATCGCACGAAGGCGCGCAGTGCGGAGATCCTGCCGACCTCGGGCGCTTCGGATCCTGGATCCCGGCGGATCCGCAGCAGCTGCAGGATCCCGATCCCGACGACGAGGACGCCGGAAGCGATCAGGAACGGGCCGCGGAAGCCCTCGATCGCTGACGCGAGCAGCGCACCGGTCGCGGTGGCGACGGCGCAGTACAACAGGTCGACGGTCGCCACACCGCCGGCCGCGGCTGCCCCGACGCGGAAGCCGTTCACGATGCCCTCGCGCAGCAGAAGGGCGCCGATCGCGCCGAGCGGCATCGCGACGCCGAGTCCGGCCAGTGCGCCGGCCAGCGCGGGCACCCACAATCCGTCCATGGAGCCCAGTGTGACGGGAGCATCGTGGCCGAACAGAGATTCTCACTGCTGCACGACTATTCTGACCACCATGGATGCCCTTGACGAGCAGATCATCGGCTTGCTTCAGGAGAACGCACGCCGATCGTTCAGTGACCTCGGGCGCACGATCGGGCTCAGCACCAACGCCACCGCGATGCGGGTGCGGCGCCTCGAGGAGAGCGGCATCATCCTCGGGTACACGATCCGCACCGGCAGCGATGCCCCGGATCCGCGGGGCGGGCTGGAGGTGTTCATCGACGTGCGGCTGGACGACGAGACCGACTTCGACGTGTTCGCGGAGCGCGTCGGGTCGATCGCCGAGATCGTCGACGCCGTGCACATGACCGGCCCCTACGACGGGATGGTGCGCGCGTTCACCCGCGATACCGCTTCGCTCGATCGCCTGCTCCGGCGGCTGAAGAAGGAGTGCGGCGCCGCGCAGACGCAGACCCGCGTGGCTTTGCGCTCGCGCTGAGACGGCGGGTCGGCCAGGAGGCGGGCGGCGCCGCGGTCTCAGATCAGCCGGCGCAGCGCTTCTTCGAGCGTCACGCCCTGTGCGTCGGCACGGTCGCGAAGGCGGGCGTGCTCCTCGGCGCTGAGCGTCACCCGCAGCTCGATCGGGGTCGCGTCGGCGGGGAGGTCGAGCCCGTCGAGCAGGTCCGACGCCTCGGCCCAGAGCGCGGGCACCGGAGCGGCGGAAGAGGCGACGACAGGGAGAGAGAAGGACCCGGCGGTAAGAGTCGCGTCGCGAGCCTCCGGAGCAGAGGTCATGGCAGGCATCGGCGCCGGCGTCACGGCGACCGTAGCGCCGCCGGTGAACCCCGGACCGCGGTCGGGATCCTGCTTGCGCTGATAGGCGGTCGCGGCGGCGTTCGCGCGCTGATCCGCGGCCTCGTTGAGGGGGTGTCCGGCGTGGCCCTTGACCCAGGTGAACGACACGTCGCGGCCGCGCAGCGCCTCGTCGATCCCCTCGAGCAGGTCGCGGTTGAGCACCGGCCCGCCGTCGGACTTGCGCCAGCCCTTGCGCTTCCAGCCCGGCATCCACTTGGTCACGGAGTCGATCACGTACCGGCTGTCGCACTCGATCACGAGCTTCTCGCCGGCCGCGCCCACGGTCGCCTGCAGCAGCTCGAGCACGGCCCGCAGCTCGCCCTGATTGTTCGTGCCGTGCGGGGATCCGCCGGCGGCCCAGTTCTCGTCATCGATGTACCAGGCCCAGCCATTGGGGCCGGGGTTTCCCAGGGCGGATCCGTCTGCCGCGGCGGTGATCGTCATCCCTCAACCGTAGGGCGTGGCGGGTGGTGGGCCGGGCGTGGCGGGCGGTCTGGGCGGGCGCGGCTCGTGCCCGTCGGACCTCACTGGAGGGCGCCGCCTGGCGGACTCGTCCAACTTGCGTTCCCAATTCAGGACGAATTCTCGAGTTCGGCGTGTTTTGGTGCTTCCGTGGGACCTCCGGACGACTTCTTCCTGAATTGAGCACATCGGAATCGACGCTGCCCTGCGAGCTACTCGGGCTGGAGCTTCGGAAATCGCCGGATCGGGCCCCTTTCACCGCGTCACAGCGAGATCCAGCCTGAGTTGTGCACGGCAGGCGGCGGGGTCTCTGTGAAGCAGCTTCGGATCCGGATCCAGTCTTCCCTTCCGATACATAGCGACATATCGTTGACTATCGCTCGACAGGACTCGGACCTGAGGAGGTCGTCATGGACAACAGCTACGCATCGCACGGTTTCGGCGGAATGGGGTTCGGCTCCAGCGGGGGGCGAGGCTTCGGCGGACGCCCTGGTATGAACCCGACCGCGGGGCTTTGGGAGGCGATGGAGCACCTGCGCTCCGCCTTCGACCAGCGCCCGTCCACGCCGCGCATGGCTCGCGGAGATGTGCGCGCCGCCGTGCTCGCACTGCTCGCCGAGCAGCCCATGCACGGATACCAGATCATCCAGGAGATCGAGGAGCGCAGCGGCGGCTCGTGGAAGCCGAGTGCCGGATCCGTCTATCCCACGCTGCAGCTGCTCGCGGATGAAGGGCTCATCGAGGCCGCCGAGCAGGGCGGACGCAAGACCTACTCGCTCACCGAGGCCGGCCGTGCGGTCGCGGATGAGGCCGGCACGCCGCCGTGGGAGAGCTCCGGCGCCCGCGCGGGTTCGGCGTCGTTCGGGGCGCTGCCCAAGGCGGGGGTCGACCTCGCAGGTGCCGCCGCTCAGGTCGCACGCACGGGCACTCCGGAGCAGGTGCAGCAGGCCATCGAGGTGCTCGACGAGGCCCGACGCAAGCTGTACGCGATCCTCGCCGACTGATGGCGGCCGGCGACACCGACGACTGGTTCCTGAGTCAGAGCCCGGACCAGGCGCCCGCCGCGACGGCTTCCGCGCCTGCAGCGGAGGCCGCGCGACCGGACGCGTCAGCGGCGCGCCCGGATTCGGTGCCCACGTCCGCCGGGCCGGCCGCGTCCGTGCGGGCGACGCCTGCATCCGCCGGGCGACCGGCTCCGGGCGCGGTGCAGGCTTCCGACGCGAGCGCGTCCCCGCGCGCGACGGCCGAGGCCGGTCCTCCGCTGCGCGCCAGGTACCGGCGGATCCTCGGGTTCGCCGCGCGCGTGCTTGTGCAGACGTGGTGGTTCGAACTCGCGTTGCCGCGAATTGGCTTCGCGCGCGTGGCGGAGCGGTCACGCGAGCGCCGGATGCGGGTGCTCGCTCAGCGGTTCCATGCGCTCGCGGTCGAACTGGGCGGGCTGATGATCAAGGTCGGCCAGTTCATGTCCTCGCGCCTGGACGTGCTGCCGCCCGAGATCACGAAGGAGCTCGAGGGCCTGCAGGATGAGGTCCCGCCCGTCCCGATCGCCGAGATCCGCGCGCTCGCCGAGGCCGAACTCGGTGTGCCGCTCGCCCGAGCCTTCGCCTCGTTCGACGACACCCCGCTCGCCGCGGCTTCGCTCGGGCAGGCTCATCGCGCCCGGCTGTCCGACCTGGACGCCGCCGACGCCGGGTTCGCCGACGTCGTGGTCAAGGTGCAGCGCCCCGGCATCGACCAGGTGGTCGCGACGGACCTCGCCGCATTGCGCCGCGTCGCAGGCTGGCTGCGACGCATCAGGTTCATCGCCGACCGGGTCGACGCGCCCGCGCTCGTCGAGGAGTTCGCGCAGACCAGCCTCGAGGAGATCGACTACCTGCACGAGGCCTCGGCCGCGGAGCGGTTCGCCGAGAACTTCGCCCACGACCCGCGGGTTGACGCGCCGCTCGTGGCCTGGGAGCGCACCACGCGTCGCGTGCTCACGCTCTCCGAYGTCACYGCGATCAAGATCAACGACGTCGACGCCCTGCGCGCSGCCGGCATCGACCCCACCGACGTCGCCCGCGTGTTCGCCGAGGTCATGTTCGACCAGCTGTTCACGCACGGGTTCGTGCATGCGGATCCGCATCCGGGCAACATCTTCGTCACCCCGCACCGGGCGGGCGGCGTGGGGATGCCCGGCGCTTCGACGGGCTCAGCGGCCGGCCCGGTTCCCGCGACCGGCGCCGCGCACCCGGCCTGGCGGCTCACCTTCATCGACTTCGGCATGATGGCGGAGGTCCCCGAGGGGATCCGGCACGGGCTGCGCACGCTGTTCATCGCCGCAGCCTCCCGCGACGGAAAGGGCATGGTCGCCGCCGCACAGGAGATCGGCGTGCTCATGCCCTCCGCCGAGAACCGCGAGCTGGAGCGGGCCCTCACCGCCCTCTTCGCCCGCTTCGGCGGCATGGGCTTCGCCGAACTGCGTGACGTGGATCCGCGGGAGTTCCAGGGCTTCGCCGAGGAGTTCGGCGACACCATGCGCTCGCTGCCGGTGCAGCTGCCGGAGGGGCTCCTCCTGCTCATCCGCGCCGTCTCGCTCACCTCGGGCATGTGCAGCGGACTGGATCCGCAGTTCAACATCTGGGAGTCGATCGAGCCCTACGCCACCCGGCTGCTGGCGGACGAGAGCGGCAACCTCGTGCGGGACGTCGCGCAGCAGGCCGTCGCGAACGCCGCCACCCTCTGGCGGCTGCCGAAGCGGATCGATGACATCATCACCCGGGTCGACGAGGGATCCGTCACATTCGACACGTCGCGCATCGAGCGCCGGCTCGACCGCATCGACGGGCTGATCCGCCGCGGCATCTCGGGGCTGCTCTTCGCCGCGCTGCTCATCGGCGGGGCACTCGTGCTCGCCGTGAACCCGGTGCTCGGAATCGTGCTGATGAGCGTCTCGGCGCTGCCCCTGCTGCACGCGCTGTTCGCCGGTCTGTTCCGGCGCGGACCGCGGTAGCTCGGCCCGCACGGACGACGAAGGGGCGCACGACCGGATCTTCGGTCCTGCGCCCCTCGTCGTGCTGCGGTCAGTTCTGGTCGAGCCCGGTGCGACGTCGTGCGAGCAGCAGCACGCCGACGGCGATCACGAGGGCGCCTGCGACGCCGAGCGCGATGGGCGCGTCGGATCCGGTGGTCGCGAGGCCGCTCGAACCAGCCGAACCGGATCCCGCCGAACCTGCATCGGCGTCGGATCCGCCCGACCCCGCACCGGATCCGGTTCCGCCGCCGGATCCGGCATCGCCGCCGCCGGCCGCCGCGACCGTGAACGACGCGGATGCGAGGGTCGTGCCGTTGAACGACACGGTCACGGTGTGCGCCCCCRAGGGCAGCGACGTGGGCAGCGCGGCCTRCAGCGTGAACGCGCCGGCCCCGTCGGTCGAGCCGGTGCCGAGGGTGACGGGGTCGGAGTGCACCACGACCACGAAGCCTGCCGCGTCGGCGGCGAGGTCGGACGCGGTGACGGTGACGGATCCGCCCGGACGCAGATCGCCGGCGATCGCGACCGCACCCTGCACGGCAGCGGGGTCGGCGACCGTCACGGGCGTCTCGGCGGAGGCGGTGGATCCGATCGCGTTGTGCGCGGTGACCGTCAGGGCGTACGAGCCCGGAGCGACGTCATCGAACGTGAACGACGTGGCGCGCGCGTCGACCTCGGCCGCCCGGTTCGCGCCGAGGGCGACCGTGTAGCCGGTGAGAGCGGATCCGCCGTCGGCCGGCGCCGACCAGGAGACCTCGACGTGGGAGCCTGCGGGCGAGGCGCCGCCGACGACCGCTGCCGGAGCGGCCGGCGCGGCGGGCGCGGTCGGAGCCGGGGTCACGTGCCGCAGGCGGTACTCGGTCATGTAGGCGAGCTTGCCGGGCTTGGCATCGGAGTAGGGCTTGGCGAGCTTGGCCCACTCGCCCTTGCCCTCGGCCTTGCCGTCGTTCCAGGCGCTCAGCACGCTGAGGTCGCCCGCAGTGTAGCCGGACTGCGGGTCGACGACGGTGCCGGCGCCGAGCGCGACCTGCGCCTGGGTGAGCTGCTTCACGAGCGCAAGGGATCCGGCCCAGTCGTCCTGGTCCCAGTCCGCGACGGGGATGCCGGGCTCCGACCGCAGCCAGGTGCCCCAGTAGAACTCCTGGAACGGTACGGCGCCGTCGGCGGAGTAGCCGATGTCGCGCGCGAAATAGAGGATGCTGCGGAAGCGGTCGTCCTCGAAGTTCGACAGGCCCACATTCGACGGCAGCTGGGCCGGGGTGATCGCGTCGCCGTTCACATCGCGCAGCCAGGTCCACTTGTTCGCCTGCATCGCGGCCCAGAAGTCCGCGTCGGACAGGCCGGACAGGTTGCCGAGCACGCGCAGCCGCACGTGCACGTCGGGACCGCTGTTCTCCTGGAACGAGGTGAGGGTGTGGTGTCCGTCGGTGAGGTACAGCACGCCGCCGGGTCCGATGACGACCGTCTTCATGGGCTCGATCGTGTCGGCGGTCTCGCTGCCGATCGGCACCGTGCAGGTGAAGGTGGACGGATCCGTCAGCGTCGCGTTCGGCTGTGCGCTCGCAACGTCCTGCTGGCCGTTCGCCTCGCACCAGTCGGCGAACTTCTTGTTGATCGCGTCCTTCGAGAGCTCCGCGTCGTAGCGGCCGAGCTTGTAGTAGACCTCGTCGTAGCCCAGCGAGGGCTGGGTCGGGTGCACGTCGCCGATGCGGACGTCGAGCAGCTCGCCAACCGGTGCGCACAGATCACGGGTGTCGCCGACGGCGCAGGACGCGTCCTTGACTTCGGTCGGCGCGTCGGCGGCGGAGGCGGGCGTCGCGGCGAGGACGGATCCGCCGAGGGCGAGGAACGAGGCGAGCGCGACGGCGAGCGTGCGACGCGAGCGGAGCAGGGGCACGGGGGTCTCCAGGGATGCGTGGTCGGTGCGGATCCGCGATCCGGACGTCAGTCATCCACGTGCGGGATCCGATTCGACCCTGGCCAGCCCAGGCGGACGCGGGGTTGCGGAGGGATGAACAGTCGGTGACACCGGCCTCTCCGCGCGTCACCGCCCTCCCGCGGATCGTCGCCTGCCGTCGGTCAGGCGGACCGGCGGACGCGCAGCACGAGCGCGATCAGCGACAGCACGATGACGAAGACGCCATACCCGAGGCAGACCGTGCCGAGTCCGAGTGGGGCCACCAGCACCCCGGCGATGACCGCGGGCACGCCGAAGGCAAGGTAGGCGAGCAGATACAGCACGGCGAACGCGTCGGCGCGCTGGGTCGCCGGAATCTTCGGCGCGAGGGATCCGACGACGCCGAAGAACGCGGTGCCGAAGCCCATGCCCGTCACCGCGGCGGCCACGAGGTAGGCGGCGAGCGAGCCGATCCCGAGCGCCACCAGCGAGAGCCCGGTGCCCGCGGCCAGCGCGGCGGTGCCGAAGATCACGATGGTGCGCGCGCTGCGGCGCCGGATCGCGAAGGCTGTGATGGCGCCCACCCCCGCCAGGAGGGCGACGGCGAGGCCCTGCCAGAGGTGCGCGGTGCCGCCGAGCTCGCCGTGGACGATCGTCGCCCCGAGCGAGAGGAACAGGCCCCCTGTGGCCCACCCGGCGATGACGGCGGGTGCCGCCCGCCAGGACTCGGCGCGGATCTCCGCCGGAACCGACAGACGGAAACGCAGCGATGCCCAGGCTCTGGGCAGCCTCTGCGCGGTCTCCGGCGCGATGAGCACGAGGCCCGCGATCACGACGTAGATCACGGCGAGCGGAAGGAAGATGTCGCGCAGCGCGTCCGGGGTGGTGTCCAGAGCGAGGGCCGCGATCAGCGCGCCCGAGGCCAGGCCGATCCCGGGGCTGAGGGCGTTCCAGAGTGCGGCGGCGCCGGGGCGCGCGGGCGGAGCGAGGTCGAGGACGGTCGCCGAGAGCGCCGAGATGAGCAGCCCGCTCGCGATGCCCTGCAGGATCCGAGCGAGTACGAGCAACGTCACGGATCCGGCGTTGCCGAACAGCACCATGCTGGCGGCCAGCAGCACGAGCCCTGCGATGATCACCGGGCGCCGCCCGATGTGATCCGAGAGCGACCCCGCCGAGAGCAGCGTGAGGAGCAGGGCGAGCGCATACACGGCGAACACCGCCGTGATCACGATCGCGTCGAAACCGAGGTGCTGCGCGAGTACGGGATAGAACGGCGACGGTGCGCTGGCTCCTGCCATCATCAGGATCTGCGCGACGATGCCGAGCACGAACCCGAAGCGCGTACGCGCGGAGCGCACGGGCAGGGCGGCGGACGCCCCGATCCGAGGCGTCGCGATCGGCTGCGTGGTCATGGCGTCTCCTCATCCGTTCGAGAATTCTCGAACGTTGTGCACATTACTCGTCCGCCGATGAATGTTCAAGTATTATCGAACTATGCCTGGCGCTGTCGACCTCCCGCATCCGGAACGCTCCCAGATCGAGCTGACCGCAGTGCTCTTCGCGCTCAGTGATCCGGAACGCCTGTCCATCGCGCGCCAGCTCGTCGACGGTCCGCTCGACATGGCGGCATGCCACGCGACGGACCCCGACCTGCCGAAGTCGACCAAGTCGCACTTCATGAAGGTGCTGCGCGAGGCGGGCGTGATCCGCAACGAGCCCAACGGGCGACGGCGCATCCTCACCCYGCGCCGTGACGACCTGGACGCGAAGTTCCCCGGCCTGCTCGATGCCGTGCTGGGGTCGACCGAGAGCTGAGCCGGGGCGGGATCCGTATCGCGCTGTTCCCCGCGGTCGATCGCAACGGCGTATCCGGACCCTGAGCCCGTCGAAGGGCCCGGATCCACAGGCCGGACGCTTCGCTCCCCACGCCCCACTCCAGCCAGCGCTCCGCGCTGCCCGGAGCCTCCGGGGCGCGTGGGCCCAGCTCAGCGGCTGGCGTTCAGCCCCGGGCGATCTCCTGCACGGTCGTGCGCGTGGATCCGGTCGCGTCGGTGGTCTCGTACAGCACCGGCATCCCCGGATGGGCGAGCGCGAACCAGAACACGGCGACGACGCCGTCGTCGTCGTTCACGTCGTACCTCAGGCACTCGAGCTGGCCGAGTGGGTGCTCGATCGTCTCGGTGACCACTGTGGTGCGGTTGGCGGGGAAGGCGGCGTGCTCCTGCAGGTCCCGCCAGCTCACGCGTTTCGAGACGGCCGCCTCGACGTCATCGAGAGGGTGGGTCGTCAGCAGGGCTCCGACGTCATCCCCGTCGGCGAAGCGGTTGATCCGCTCGGACCGGGCGCCGCCGGCCTCCTCGTCGAGGATCCGGATCGTGGCCCCGCCTCGCAGTGCCTCGCGGATCTCGTCGGCCGTGAACGGCGTCGGCAGCAGACCCTCGGCGATGACGTGCGGATCCGGTTCGCTCATGCGGTCAGGATAGGCCCGGTCGCTGGCAGGATGTCGGCATGACGACGCTCCGCGACATCGCGCGCTGGCGGCTCCGCTCCCAGCTGCTCGACGCTCCCGCGGGCGCCGCCGAGGACGTCGTACGGACGATGCTCGCGGTGCAGGCGGAGAACCCCGCTCAATCCGCCTGGGCGGTCGCCGCACGCACGGCCTCTCCTCGCGTCGGCGACCTCGCCGGGGCGCTGTCCGATGCCAGGGTCGTGCGCACGCACGTGCTGCGCCCGACATGGCACTACGTGCATGCGGACGACGTGCGCTGGTTGATCGAGCTCACCGCGCCCCGCGTGCTGCCGGTGTTCGATCAGCAGCTGCGACCCTCTGCGGACCGCATGGTCGCACTCACCGACGCGATCGCGCATGCGGTCGCCGGGGGAACCGGCCTCACGCGCCCCGAGATCGCGCTCGCGCTCGCCGAGGCCGGGCTCGACCTGCCCTCCTCTCAGCTCACGCTGCTGCTGGGCCGGCTCGAGCTGCAGCTGCTGCTCACCAGCGGCGTTCCCCGCGACGGCCAGCACACCTACGCCCTCCTCGCTGAGCGCGTGCATTCGGCCGAGACCGTCGATCGAGACGAGGCGCTCGCCAACCTGGCACTCCGCTATCTCGGCGCCCACGGCCCAGCCACGGACCGCGACCTCGCGTACTGGGCGACGCTCACCCTGACCGATGCCCGGCGGGGGATTGCAGCGGTCGCCGACCGGCTGGAGTCGTTCGATCACGACGGTCGCACCTACTGGCACCTTGCGGGCGGGTATGGCGCCGAGAGCACGAGTTCGCGAGGTCGCGGTGCCGCGCACCTCCTGCAGATCCTCGACGAGATGTACCGGGGCTATCAGGACTCGCGCTGGGCGCTGGACTCCGAGGGCATCGTGCCCCGCGACCGCGAGGCCTCGATGGGTATGGTGCTGTGCGATGGCCAGCTCGTGGCCGGCATGCGGCGGAGCCTCGACAAACGTCGCGCGGTCTTCGCTCTTGCGCCCTATCGCCCGCTCACTGCCCGCGAGCGTGCCGAGATCGAGAAGGCCGCCGCACGCTGCGCGGCGTTCCTCGGGGTGGAGCCGGTGGTCGAGTTCGCCTCGGCGTGATCGGCTGACGCCACATCGAATCACGCCGACCGACCCGGCTCTGGTTAGGATCGGTCCGCGGATCGAGCCTTCGGGTCGAGATCCCGTCCACATGCCGACGAACCGCGTCCGCATCGACCAGGGGGGAGTGACGGATGATGAAGCGGTTCGCCACTGCGTTCATGCTCGGCGTTCTCATCGTCCTGCTCGGCGGCTGCGCCGGGCTCGGGCCGTCCGATGCCCAGCTTGCGGAGAAGTACAAGGACGCCGTCGCGTCCTTGCCGCACGTGGACAGCGTGGACAGCAGCTACAAGACGGTCGTCGGAATGGGTCGGACGGGGTTCGTGCACATCACCGCGGACACCAGTGACGACGGGGAACTGCTCGCTCTGCTGAAGCGGGCCTTCCCAGCGGTCGTGCGCGCAGCGGAGAGCGACCCCGAGATCGGTCTCGAGATTCTGGTCTTCGCGTCCGACGGCAGCGGCGGCTATGGGCCGGAAGCCCTCGGATACTCCGGCGTGGGCACGCTCACGAGCTACCGCGACTTCCTGAAATCTCATCCGGACCTGTGAGTGGAGAAATCCTGCACCTTGCCACGAACGACCAGCAGGGAGGTTGAGGACCGTGACCCCCGACGACTTCGACCGCGATCGACGGGACCAGCGCACCCGCGATGAGCACAGCGCAGCTCGTGTCCGTGGCGAACGCAGATATCTCAGCCGCACGGTCGACGGCGAGCTCTACAGCTATGCCGCTGACGAATTCGGCGCGGTCGGCGGCCCCATGGGTGGGAACATCCAGGTCAGGACGCTGCCCGGGTTCGTCGTTGTGATGTCGCTGGGGTGGCTCTTCGTGCTGGGCACCCTCTTCGAGACCTTCGTGTACGCGCCGTTCGTGCAGCCCGGGGATGGCCGCCCAGCGTGGCCCGTTCTCATCGCCACCGGGGTGGCCGGCCTCGTCGCCTGGGCCGGCACCCACTACGTCGCAACGGAGCTCCGCGCCCGCAAGGTACGCCGTGCGCGCGGGATACCGGAGCCTCGCGCCGGTCGCACGAGCCCATGACTCCCCGCTGATTCCGGGAACCTCTTGACACCCGGATCCGACCATCGTAATCTACAACCAAATGGTTGTACGAGATGAACTGAGCGATGAACAGACCGACCGTGTGTTTCAGGCCCTGGCGGCGAGCACGCGGCGCGACATCCTGCGCCGCACGATCACCCAGGAGCAGACCGTCTCCGAGCTCGCCCGCGACTACGACATGTCGTTCGCGGCGGTGCAGAAGCACGTGGCGGTGCTCGAGGCGGCCGAACTCATCGTCAAGCGCGCCGAAGGACGCGAGCGGCTGGTCCGCGCGAATCCCGAGATGATCGCCCGCGCCCGGGCTCTGCTCGCCCGCTACGAAGACCTGTGGCGCAGCCGCATCGCGCGCCTCGACGATCTGCTCGCCGAACCGGTTGCTGCGCCTGGCGAAGCATCCGACCCCGACAGCAATACCGATCCCGGATCCGCGCCGCGCGGATCCAGCACCACCTGACCGACACAGAAGGAGAGTGACATGCCTGTCACCGACGTGATCACCGATCCCGAGAATCTGACGCTGACGATCCTCGCCGACTTCGCCGCTCCGGTGGAGCGGGTGTGGGCGGCATACTCCGACCCGCGCCAGCTCGAGCGCTTCTGGGGCCCGCCCGGATGGCCGGCGACCTTCACCGAGTTCGACCACACGGTCGGCGGGTTCGCGCAGTACCACCTCGATGGTCCGCGCGGAGAGAAGTCGTCGGGGCGATGGGAGTTCACCCGCATCGAGGCGCCGGCGCTGTTCGAGGTGCTCGACTCATTCGTCGACGAGTCCGGGCAGCCGATCGACGGGTTCCCGGCGATGCGGATGACGCTGGCGTTCTCGCCGACAGCCGAAGGCACCCGCATGACCGGCACCAGCCACTTCGACTCGGCGGAGGCGCTCGAGCAGGTCGTCGCGATGGGCGTGATCGAGGGCACGAAGGCCGCGATGGGCCAGCTCGACACAGTGCTGCAGGACCTGCGCGACTACGCGCAGGGCAAGGGCACGCGGGTGGAGCTGCTCGACGACACGCACGTGCGGATCACGCGGCTCGTCGAAGGGCCGCAGGATCTGGTCTGGCGCGCGCACCACGAGCCCGAGCTTATGAAGCAGTGGCTGCTGGGACCGGACGGGTGGGAGATGACCGAGTGCGTGATCGCCACGGAGTCGGGTCAGGCGTACCGCTACTCCTGGGCTCCCGTCGGCGACCCTTCGACAGGCTCAGGGCAGGCACGGCAGGCGTTCGGCTTCGAGGGGGAGGCGCTGCTCGTCGACGCCACGCGCCGCGCCGTGACCACGGAGAAGATGCAGGGCACCGACGGGCCCGTGACGCTGAACGACCTCAGCTTCTACGAGGAGGACGGCGCCACGCTGATCACCCTCCTCGTCGAGTACCCCGACGTCGAGACCCGCGACATGATCCTGGCCACCGGCATGGTCGACGGCATGGAGGCCTCGTACGCCCGCATGGAGGACCTGGTCCTGGTCTGACGCGCGTTCGCACCGCGAGAGATCCCGGTCGTCCCTCCCGCCTGGGAGCGGATCCGACCGGGATCTCTTGCGCGCCGGCTTGCCGCGAGGCGGAGGCGGGCTTCGACGGCTCCCGCGACACGGTACCGTCGAGGGATGTCCGCCTTCGTGGTGAAGATCCTCCTCGTGCTGGCCGTCCTGATCCTGGTGGCGGCCGCCGTGTCGAGGATGCGAGGGCGTCGATCCGTGGGGCCCGTGCGGCAGCGCATGCCCAAGCTCGTCCTGGTCGTGGGCGCGCTGTTCGTCGCGGTCGGCGGGTTGATGGCGCTGGCCTCCTTCACGGAGAAGAACACCGACGGCATGCTGTGGCCCATGCGCATCGCGTCGCTCGTGATCGGCCTCGGCGGCGTGGCGTTCCTAGTGATGTACCGCAACTTCTACGTCGAACCGCGCGTCGACGAGGTCGCGTTCCGCACGATCTGGGGGCGCGAGGCCGTCATCGCCTATTCCGACATCGTCGACTACTACGTGCGCGCCTCCGGCGGGCAGCTGCAGCTCACCGTGCGTGCGGCGTCCGGCCCGCGGCTGCGCCTGAATCCGCGCATCTACGATCTCTCGCCGCTGCTGCGCGCGAACGAGTTCCGGCAGCACAACGGGCGCTGGCCGCTGCGCGGCGAGCTGCACGGCGGAACCGGCACCGTCTCGCGCTGACGCGGCCTGTCGCCATCCGGATCCTGACACTTCCTGACCGCGAGACTGCATCTCGGCGACGAGACTGCAGTCCATGCGTGCAGTCTCGTAGCGCAGATGCAGTCTCGCGGTTCGGCGCGAGGACGACGTCGGCGGGGCGTGGTTCGATGGCGGCATGGACACCTCGCTCGGGCTGCGCAACGAGACGCGCACGGTCTGGGCGACGGCGCTGTGCTTCGCCCTCGGCACGATCGCGGGGCTCGTGGTGCTGCAGGGGCCGCCGCGTCCGCTGACCGGCCCCGGGTCGTTGAGCCAGCCCGTGGCGGTGATCGCCGGCATCGTCGCCGCGGCCGCATTCGTCGTGAGCACGGTGCAGCATCGGCGCGGTGAGACGGATCCGATGCCGGCGTGGCAGACGACGGTGTCGCATGTCTCCGCGGTCGCCCTGACCGTCGCGTTCGCGGCGGTGACCGCGTTCGGGGTGCTGCTGGGCGGCGTCGTGTTCGGAGCCGGCTTGCACGACTTCACCGCCCCGCCCCTGGGCGGCGCCCTCGTCGCGGGCGTCGCGGCGGCGATCGGCGGGCGGTTCGCCTACACCGCCGGCGTCGGGATCCGCACCCGGGATCTGGCGACGCTGCTGTTCGGATTCCTCACGATCGGCACGCTGTTCGCGATGGCGACCGCATCGGATCCGCTGTGGTGGCAGCAGAACTTCTCACAGCTCGGTCTCGGCCTGCGCGGCTGGGCGTTCAACGGAACGCTGGTCGTGGCGGGGCTGCTGTTCGCCACGGTCGGCGCGTACATCGGCCGCGACCTGCACCGGC